>JARGOE010000086.1:2603-8439 GCA_029210015.1 Vicingaceae bacterium | reverse complement strand
TCTCATACCCTTACTCCTATTACACAAACATCATCAATCTGTTCTATATCACCTTTCCAATTTTCAAAGGCTTCATCTATAATTGTTTTCTGGTCTTCCAAAGATTTATCCTGAATACTTAACAGTAAGCTTCTAAAAGCTGCTGCTTTAAACTTCTTTCCTTTTTCTCCACCAAACTGATCTACATATCCATCAGAAAAAATGTAAATTGCATCTCCAGGTTCTAAATCAAAACTATGCGTTGTATATGGTTCTGGGTAATCAAACACTCCTATAGGTTGTTTATTAGCCTTTGTTTCTATCAGCTCACCATTTCTAATAATCCACAATGCATTATGTGCACCGGCATATTGAAGTTTCATGCCATCTAAGCTACATAGTGCTATATCCATTCCATCTTTTACATCTTCTTCGCTCTTATTAAACTCTTGTATAACAATTTCTCTTGTTTTATCTAATATTTTACCCGGATCTGTTAAACCATACTCTCTCACACTTCTATTTAATCCATTGTTACAAATTACCGACACCATAGCGCCAGGAACTCCATGGCCGGTACAATCTGCAGCAGCATATAACACTTTTCCATCTTTATGCTCCATCCAATAGAAATCACCTGCAACAACATCTTTTGGTTTATAAAGAATAAAAGATTCTTTTAAATACTCTTTTACCAATTTAGCTGAAGGTAAAATAGCAGTTTGGATACGTTTAGCATATAGAATACTATCTGTAATTTCTTTATTTTTTTGCTCTACGATTAAACGTTGTTCATCTGACTCCTTTTGTAAACGTTCTGCTTTATCTTTTTGTGTTGCAATTTGGTTTCTTTGTTTACGTATTACCCTAAATCGATTAATCATTAGCATTAAGAATAAAAGAACAATCCCCAATATCAAATAAAGATAGTTCTTCAGTTTGTTTTCATGAGCCAACTCCTGATCCTTTACTAATTGAGCTTGCAAATGCCTTAAACTATCTGCTTCTGCCTTTTTATTATACAAATCTGTATAAGCAGCTCTTGTCATATCTTTATAGCGTTTTACTCCATCTCGTTCTTCTTTTAAATGCGTGTAATATTTTTGGAGCTCATATGCTCTAGCATAATTTCCATTTTTACCATAGGCCTCTGTTAAGCATTCAGTACAAAACAATTCTCCTTGACTTCCTTTTCCTTTTGATTCTTCAAAACCTTCATTACAAGCTTCAATTGCTTTGTTATAGTTTTTTGTTTTGATGTAAACCTTACCAATTTTAGATTTAAGCCAAGCTATTGGCAACCCTAATTGATCTTTAATCGCTAAACTTTTATCCATATAATAAGTTGCAGAATCATACCTACCTTGTAGGTAATGAATTTCACCTATTGTACTGTACCCATAAGATGCTTCTTTTAAATTGTTTGTTTGTAAAGCATACTTAAGACATAAACGTTCACTTTTTAATGCTTCATCATAATTACCAATGTGCATATTTGAATTTCCTATGTGATTGTACCAAGAAGCAATTCGTGTAGTATCTCCTAATTTTAAACTTACTTCTAATCCATGTTGATCATATAGAAAAAGGGTTTCATAATCCCCTTCATATTCATAAATTGAACCTATAAAACGATCGCAATAAAGTATTTGCTCTAACGAATCCAACGTTATAAAAATGGACCTTGCAGCCAACATGTTCTCTAATGATTCAATGTGTTTAAATCGTTTAAGTTGTGCTTTTGATAAGTGATACAATCCCATTCCATAATAAAATGACTTTGGTGATTCGTCTGTTGCATCAATAATTTGTTGAGCTATAACTTCAGCAGAATCATATTGTTGTTTTTTTAAAGCTTCTTTAAAATTGGTTTTTAATTGAGCATAATCACTTAATGATAGTTCAGATTTCATTAAACCAGATTGACCAACAACTGAGAATTGGCCTATTAAAATTAATATGACTAGGATGTTTTTCATATTCTAACACCAATTACACAAACATCATCAATCTGCTCTAAAGAGCCTCTCCAAGTTTCAAAAGCCTCATCAATGATTGCCTTTTGCTCTTCCATGGTTTTATCCTGAACGCTTAATAACAACTCTCTAAATGCTCTGGCTTTGAATTTCTTTCCTTTTTCTCCACCAAACTGATCTACATAACCATCAGAAAAGATGTAAATAGAATCTCCTTTCTCTAAATTAAAACTATGAGTTATATAAGGTTCTGGATTGTCAAACTGACCTATTGGTTGCTTATTGGCCTTTGTTTCTATGATTTCACCTTTTCTGATTATCCATAACGGATTATGAGCACCTGCATATTGTAGTTTGTTTCCTTCTATACTACATAGAGCTATATCCATACCATCTTTAACTTCTTCCTCTGACTTTTCAAACTCAGCGATAACTATTTCTCGAGTCTTGGTAAGAATCTCTCCAGGGTCAGTTAATCCGTGTTCACGCACACTTCTGTTGAGTGCATTATTACAAACAACACTCACCATAGCTCCTGGAACTCCATGACCAGTGCAATCTGCTGCTGCAAAAAGTACAACTGATGAAACATGTGTTTCAAAGTGATTAACATTCCCTTCTTTTTCAGTTTGGTAGCCAACAGTTGACAATTCATTACTAATGGTTTCTAACCAATAAAAATCTCCGGCAACAACATCTTTAGGTTTATATAAAACAAAAGATTCATTCAAATACTTTTTTACCAATTTAGCTGGAGGCAGAATTGCAGATTGGATACGTTTTGCGTAAGTTATACTGTCTTTAATCTCTTTGTGCGCAACTTCAATAATAGTCTTTTGTCTTTTTGTAATTTTGAGACGGTTTAAAATAATGAAGAGAAATACTACAATTAAGATAAGTCCGGTAATAATGGCATAAATAATTAATTGCTGCTTTTCTTTTTCTTTTTGTTTAAGAGCTATTTGCTTTTTATGTTCAGCATCTGCTAATTCTTTTTGCTTATCATATTTAAAATTAGCTTCTTGCATTGCTCTGGCTTTCAAAGTTTCAATATTGTTTACACTATCTCGCATCAACACATGAAGCTTATACATATCATGAGCTTTTAATCCATCCCCTGTTATTTCATAAATTGTACTCAAGGTGTAAGAGGCCTCACTAATTATTTTAGGATACCCTAAAAGATTCGCAATTTCGAGTGCTTTTTTAGCATAATTTTCTGCAGCTTTAAGATTATTTTTTGATTTGTAGATCCTACTTAATACCAAATAGTTGTTGCATAACCTTTGATCTATAAGGTTTTCGCTTCTTAAATTTAAACTCTCATAACAACTATTTAATGCTTCAGTTAAATTTCCTTTATAAAATTGAATTGTACCTATATTTACTAAAGTATTGGCAACTCCATCTTGATCATTAAGAGATTTATTTATTTCTAAAGCTTGATTAAAAAACTTAAGAGACATTTCATAATCGCCTAAATCACCATAATAAGCAGCTATATTATGAAAACAGTATGCGATTCCATTTTTATTACCTATTTCTTGATGTAGTTTTAATGCTTTTTCAAAATATTCTAGTTTGTTTTTATTATCCCCTTGTCTACCAAGTGTATTACCAATATTTACTAAACACATAGCTATCCCAGCTTTATCGTTTAGTTTTTCTTGAATCTTTAAGCTTTTTCTATAAAATTCTAAAGACTTTTTTATATCTCCCTGATCGCCAACAATATTTCCAAGATTATTATAGCTCAGAGCTAAAGCTTCTTCATCACCAATATCTTCAGCTAATTTTAAGCTTTTATAATAATATTCTGTAGCTTTTTTTATTTCTCCTTTTGATTTATATGCAAAACCAATGTTATTATAGGTCTCAGATATTCCCTTTCTATTACTTAATTGCTCGTGAATATTTAAACTTTTAAAGTAGTATGCCAATTCTCCTTCAATATTATCTTTATTTCCTTCTACAATTCCCAGATTATTAAAACTTTCTGCCTTTGCTTTTAGCAACAAAAGTTTAAGAGGACCTGATTTATGCTCACCTAAAGCAGATTCAATTAAGTTATGTTGAACTACTTGATATTTTACCCAATCTTCATGTATTAGGTTTTCGCATATATTTTTTAGTGCATTTATTCTACCCGTATCACTTTTAGAATTATGATATTTTTTAAGCGAATTAATAATCAATTCTTGATCACCAGTCGCCATATCTTGTAATATCAGACTATCTACTAGGTAATACTCTTTATCAGCAAATTTTTGAGCAACGCCATTATAGGTAAGTAGAAATAGTAATATGTAGATAATGTATTTGATGAAGCTAATTTAACAATTTCAAACTACTTCCCTTCTTTTTTTACAATACGGCATTATATGTATTATCATACTATGCTTTATATTTGTATTAATGAATTCTATAAAGCATATTGAAAATATTGACATCTATCTTTTAGATCAATTTTTAAAAGGAAGATTAAAGCCAGAAGATCGTATTCTAGATGCTGGCTGTGGTTCAGGCAGAAATATTAAACTTTTAATAAATGAAGGTTATACTGTTTTTGGTATTGATGAAAAAATTGAAGCGATTGACCAATTAAAAGCAATACACCCCGATTTACAGCATAACTTTACCCCTAGTAGTATTGAAAAATACGATTCACCTCAAAAGTTTGATTATATTATTTGTAATGCCGTGTTACATTTTGCAAAAAACCATGACCATTTTGACAATCAATTTAATAAGCTAATTAGTCTTTTAAACCAAAAAGGCACATTGTTTATTAGAATGACAACTGATATTGGGATTAAAGATTTATTATTACAAAGTAATAATGGCGTCTATAATTTACCAGACAAAACATCACGTTACCTGATTACAAATGATAAAATTAACAGCCTCCTTTTAAAATACTCACTAGAATTAATTGAACCAATAAAAACTGTAGTGGTTGATGTTAAAAGATCTATGGCTACGTTGGTGTTTAAAAAGAAATAAACTATTCCGAAATCTTAGAAAAACTTGTTGTTTTATTATCGTAGTAAAGATAGTATGGCCCTTTGGGTAAATTGATATAATTTACTACTTCCCCATACCCTCTCATTGCAATTCTATCATTGTAGTCGTAAATTTCATAAAGTGTTTTGTCTGAGAAAATAAATTTATCTTCCTCTGTTACACGTTTAAACTTAACCTCTTTAACTTCTGATTGAAAAGTTAAAGGTTTAGAATAACGCTTTTCTTTAGTAAAATCTAATTGATAAACCCTCACTTTATTTTCTCCTGAATGTGGAGTAATTTCAAAATAGTAGTTATTTTCTGTCGGAGTTCCTATACCATACACTTCTCCTGATTTTACCCACCTATTCCACTTATACTGTTCTATTACAAAGGTTAATGACCCATTTTCATTAGTTGTCGTCCATGTAAACTCTCCTGTAGTGCTAATTTGTTGCGACACAATATCAAACGTACTTAAAAACAACAATACCTCAGGGTTTAATACTTTGGGTTGTGGACCCGGCTTATAATATATCTTAATTAATACCGTATCGCCCAAACCAAAATCTAAACTGGCTAAATCAATTTCTATAGCCCAAGAATTAAGTTCGTCTGAAGTAGGCACTCCATTAACTCTTACTTCAAACACACTATATCCGACCCCTGATTCTGGTATGGTATTTTGAACATAAATATTCTTACCCTGATAAACTCCTTCTAATATTAGTGTTTCCATACCTGTTGATTTACTAACAGTTAACAGAATCAATATAATTAATGATAATACTTGTTTCATGGCCTTCAAATTAGGTTTATTACTACCTATAAAGGTAAAACAGGCTCACCACAATTACGATGACAAAAATCATAGATAA
>JARGOE010000086.1:0-2503 GCA_029210015.1 Vicingaceae bacterium | reverse complement strand
GTTGAAATACATTGTGCTCATGGTTATTTACCAAATCAATTTATCAACAAAGCCTCAAATCAAAGATCAGATAACTATGGAGGATCTATAGAAAATAGGTGTCGATTTGTTCTAGACATATTGAAAGAAACTTGTAAAGAGATTGGTTCAGATAAAGTTGGAATAAGGATTTCCCCCTTTAGTTATGCAGACGAAAATGAAAAAGATGAAGATGTTATAGAATCATACAACTATCTTATTGAGCAAATAAACACTTTAAACTTAGCTTACCTTCATTTAAGCCATATGGGTGAGCCGCACCCCAAAAAATTTAAGTTATTTAAATCTATTCGTACACTGTATAATGGAACATTAATTAAATGTGGAGATTACACTAAAGAAACAGCAGAAGAAGCTATCCAAAATAACGAGTGTGACATGATTGCCTTTGGTCGTGATTATATTGCTAATCCTGATTTAGTGGAAAGATTTAAAAACAATTGGCCCCTTGCAGAGCGTGATAACAGCTTATGGTATGGTGATGGTGCAAAAGGTTATACAGATTACTCATCATATAAAACGATATAAATCAAATGATTATAAGAATAGTTATATTTCTTGTTATCAACTTTGCCGCGTTAGGGCTAGGTGGTTTTTTCACAGGAAAAGCAGTAGGTGCTGATTGGTATTTAAACCTTAATAAGGCGCCTTGGACTCCCCCAGGATGGGTGTTTGGAGCAGCATGGACCTTGATTATGGTCTGCTTCTCAGTTTACATGGCTTACCTTTGGAATTCCGTGGAGGCTACCAAAATGCTCTTAATTTTATTTACAGTTCAATGGATACTGAACGTAGCATGGAATCCTGCATTTTTCTATTTTCATCAAACTGTTTTAGGATTAATCATTATTGTTGCCTTAACAATGTTGGTAATTTATTTGTTATTCCATTACTGGCCTGTTCTTCAATATAAATCCTTATTGATAGCTCCCTATGTTATTTGGCTGATAATTGCAACTTCACTAAACGCCTATATTGTTTTAAAAAATTAAATCGACTTATAACTTTTTTAAAAAAAACAATTTAAATAAAAAGAGTTCTATATTAATCAACGGTATATTTTATATGTTACCAGCCAAAGCCATAGCAATTATAATAGTAAATACAACAATTAGACCTAGTACAACCAATAGAACTATGGCAACCGTTTGCAAAGGATTGGCCTTTTTTGGATTACTATTGTTTTGTATATCATCATTATTGACTGAAACCAATTGAATATTTGAAGAAGTGTGTTTTTCAACTTCTGACAGATTAACATATGTAGATTTCAATCTCTTTTTCTTTTTATATTCATAAAATATATTATCCTCATTTACCAGAGTTATATTGCAGATAATTACTTCTCCATTCTTTTTAAGAATAGTATCTGGATAATGGTTGGTAGAATCTTCGAGACTTATTTTTGTTTTATAATCTATATCATAATACTTTTCTAATGATTTATTTTTAGGCTCAAAATCTGTACTAGCATAAACATGTTCTTTTTCTTTACTTTCTTGATAAGGATTATTCTGTTTTGGAGATTTATCAAAATACTTCCTCTTAGAAAAACTACTTAGAGATTTATTATGACCACAACTAACGATAGCTATAGTAATTAACATTAAGCTAATCAATAATATATTCTTCATTTGCTAAAGGTCGGCAATAGACAACCCTTATACATGATTAAAATCATACGTTAATACACTTTTAAACATATGATAATGAATTAAATAACAAAATTACTTACACAATAATTAAAGCATTGTAAATTGACATGAAATTTCTTCTCCAAAAAAATAGTCGCCATCGAAATAAAGCCCAATAATTTCAGCTCCTATTGGTGATACTGCCCATAAATTTTCGCTTGTGTTTATAATTGTGTAGGTAGTAGAATTATCATTAGTAACAGGCTTAATTCTTATCATAAAGTCTTTGTTACTTTTAAAAGGGTTAAATTTTCTTTCATGACTCTCTACCTTTGCTTTTACAACACTCCCTTTGTTAAATACCTCTTTACGAAGCTTGATTTTTTTATTGATTTTGCTTATCATATAATAGCCCATACCCGCAACAAGTAAAAAGATAATTGCAGGAGCTGCCATTTTAAGTATTAAAACACTTATTAAAATAAGCATTATAGCTGCTACCAGAAAGAAATACCCAAAAAATTGCTTAAGCCTAAGGCCTTTACTAAAAGATTCATTAAATGTGGTTAAATCTCGAGGAGCCGACTCTTTAATCATTATTTCTCTAAACATAAAATGCTTGAATTAATATTTATATGGCGTGTTTCAACTATTAATCAAACCCTCACTCCTATTAATAATACATCATCCACCTGTTCTTCATTATTTTTCCATTTAAAGAAGGTTTCTGAAAGTACTTTATGTTGCTCTTTCATAGGCAATTCATTTATTCCAAGTAAAGTTTCTCTTAACTGTTTATACATAAACTTTTTGCCTTTTGGTCCACCAAA
>JARGOE010000085.1 GCA_029210015.1 Vicingaceae bacterium | reverse complement strand
TAAATGCTGCTGGATTAGATACTACAGTATTTAGTGATGGGGTATGGGTGATTTTAGCCAATGGAATTAATGATATTGTAAATGTTAATTCCGGAGTTTATCCTAATCCATTTAGTTCAGAAATCTACTTAGATTTTATATCTAGTAATAAGGAAAAAATTAGCATTAGTATTACAGACAATTTAGGAAAACAAATCTATTATGAAGATATTGTGGCAGACAAAGGCTATAAGTTAAACCTTCAAAAATTTAAATTATCTGTTGGAGTTTATTATTTAAACCTTAGTGCAAGCTCTAAAAATCAAACGATTAAATTAATTAAACAATGATAATGCTTTCATTGTTTAATTAATTTTATATTTAAAGCTTGAAAAAAATTCTTTTAATAATCGGGCTATTAATTGCGTTTTCGCAATGTGTTTTTTCTAATATAGATTCTCTATACAATAATGTACTTGAAGCTCAGGATAATAAGTCTATAATTCAGGCTTCTAGTGATTATATATTAGCATCAAAGAGTACCAAATCGTCTGAATTTAATAAAGTTTTAAATCGTTTTTTAGTTGCTATAGATAAAGAGTTGTTAGATGACAACATTATAGAAGCTAGGTTACTTGTTGCTAAAAACTTAATCTATTTAGGAGATTTTAAAAATTCTGAAAAGCTTATAAGGGATGTAATTGATGAAATTCCTAATGAAAGTAAATATAATCTAAAATCTAGAGCTTATCGAAGACTCTCTCAAGTTAAATCTTATCAAGGTCAAAGAACTTCAGTAATATCTTTATTGGATAGTGCAATTCTTTATGTTAGTAATAATGATGTAACTCTTAAAGCTTCTTTATTAATGGAGAAAGGAAGAACATATTATGATATGGGTAAGTATGGTAAGGCAATGAAGTTTTACGTGATTGCTAAAGAAACCTTAGATAAAACAGGGGTAAAGGGTGTTGAATATTGTGATTTAATGCATTTTATGGGTTCAGTTTTTAAGAGAGAGAATAATGATTTAAAAGCATTGGAGTATTATGAGGAAATGTTAGATATCGCTCAAGATATTAAGGATAAAAGATTAGAAGCTGAGGCTTTAGATTTAATAGCTGGACAGTATTCGTATTTAGGGGATTATGAAAAGGAAGGAGTTTATATTACAAAAGCTTTAAATATTTATATTGAAATAGGAGATAGTCATGGAGAAGCTTTAACACTCTTAAACATTGTGCATGGTAATATTTATGACAAAAAATATAGAGAGGCAATAATAAAGCTAAAAAGAGTTGAAGAAATTATAGCTGCCTTAAATGTTAATGAATATGATATAATTATTAATCGGTATTATGGTAATATCTATTCAAGAATGGGAAACCATAAATTAGCGATGAATTATTTTGATTTGGCAATTGAATCTGCAAATGCTCGTGAAGAAAAAAGGAATGTTCATCTTACAGATATCTATAGAAATATGGCTTATGCCCATTATAAAAATAGCACTTATAAAGATGCTTATGAGTACCTAGATTTACATATGATTTATAAGGACAGCTTAATAAATGAAGAAAATCAAAACATTATACATGAACTTGAACAACAATACGAAAATGAAAAAAAGGAATCAGAAATTATAGCTCTAAATAAAGATAAAGAGATTTCAGAAAAAGAACTTTCTAAACAAAATATTTTAATAAATGCTTTTATTATAGGGTTGCTTCTAACTATATTATTGGCTAGCACCATATTTTATAGCTTAACTCAAAATAAAAAGAAGAACAAAATAATTTCTGTTAAAATGATGGAAGTTGAAGAAAAAAATCAAGAGATAATGGATTCTATAGCTTATGCAAAAAGGATACAAAACGCCATCTTACCTCCAAATAAAATTGTGAAAGAATATCTAACAGAAAGCTTTATTTATTACAAGCCTAAAGATATTGTAGCTGGAGATTTTTACTGGCTAGAACAGAAAGAAGGAAAGATTCTTTTTGCTGCTGCTGACTGTACTGGTCATGGTGTTCCTGGAGCAATGGTTAGTGTGGTATGTAATAATGGACTTAATAGGAGTGTGAGAGAATATGGCTTTACTGATCCTGGTAAAATCTTAGATAAAACTAGGGAAATTGTGATTCAGGAATTTGAAAAGAGTGAAGAAGAAGTTAAGGATGGTATGGATATCGCTTTATGTTCTTTAGATGGTAATACCTTGCAATATGCAGGAGCTCATAATCCACTATGGATTATAAGAAAAGGTGAATTGTTAGAAACAAAGGCCAATAAACAACCTATCGGTCAATTTGATAATCCAGAGCCTTACATAACTCATACTATAGAATTGCAAAAAGGAGATAGTATTTATATTTTTTCAGATGGTTATGCAGATCAGTTTGGAGGAGAGAAAGGAAAGAAATTGAAAACTGCTAATTTTAAAAAACTACTACTTTCTATTCAAAATGAAAGTATGGATAAACAAAAGAAACTGATTGATGATGCTTTTGAAAATTGGAGAGGTGATCTAGAACAGTTAGATGATGTATGTGTTATTGGAGTTAAAATTTAGTAAGTTATGATAGTGTAATATGAATTCAACTTTTATATCATAACTTTTAGTTGCTAAGCTCAAATTTTTCACCTGTAAGCTTCTCAGAAATTTCCCATAATTTTTTTGCAACTTCTTCATCAAAAGCGTGAAGTTCTGCTTTAGTTTTTCCTGGCTTACCTTTCATGTTTTTGTAGCCCATAGGGCCTAAATAATCTCCACCATTAATGTCTTTTCCTAAAGCAGCATAAAGCATTGGTAAAGCTGCTTTTTTTGGTGGGTGAGCGAAAAATGGTAGTAGAGGTATCATTAATAATTGAAAAAGTTTAGGGATATGAGAAAATAAGTTAGTATTAGAAACACCAGGGTGAGAAGAGACAGCGATAACATTGCTTCCTGTTTTGCTCAGTCTTCGTTGTAGTTCTAATGCAAACATTAAGCATGCTAATTTACTCTGAGTGTATGCACCCATTTTAGAATAGCTCTCTTCAGCATTTATGTTATTAAAATTGATTCTGCCATTTTGATGTGCAATACTGCTTGTAGTAGCTATTCTTGCTCCTTCAGTATTTTTTAGAATAGGCATTAATAAGTTTGTAAGTAAAAAATGACCGAAATAATTTACTCCCATTTGACTTTCAAAACCATCTTCTGTTTTTACATAGGGAGGAATCATAATTCCTGCATTTTCAATTAATAAATCAAGTTGATTATATTTTTTACTGAATGATTTTACAAAACTTCTAACGCTAGCTAATCTAGAAAGGTCTAATTGCATTATTTCAACATCAGCACTAGGTACTTTTTTAATAATATTTAATTTGGCTTTTTCTGCTTTTTCAAGATTTCTACAAGCCATAATAACTTTGATCTCAACCTTCAATAAACCAATTGTAATTTCTTTTCCAAGGCCAGAATTGGCTCCAGTTACAATTGCAATTTTTCCTTTTTGTGAATCTAAATTATTTATGTTAAAACCCATATTGTTTTACTTTATTCAACTATAAATTTACCATTTCTATATCAACAAATATTTTATGTCATATGCTTAACTTTATGAAATATAAAATAATAGATAGATGCCAAGTAAACTATCAATACGGCCAATAATTGAAAGCATTGTTCTTAATGAGAATGATTCTCCTCAAGAGCTATTTCAAAATAAAACATTGAGACCAATAATAAAATTGCAACATGATTTATTAGTTTCTTATTTTAAGGAGTATCTAAAATCTAAAAACATACTATTCAAGTCTTTAACAGAGCAAAGAAAAATAGAGTTTATCGATTCTGCATTTCAAAAAGATAATGCTTTTAAATCAGAAGTTAAAGGATTGATAATAGGTCATTTAACAGAAGATGAGTTTCAAGATTACTCAAGCTATAAAGGTGACTTCAATAAAAGAATATTAGCAATGGTAAAACAACGCGTAGTAAGTGTAATAGAATTGTTTTAATAGTTTAGGAAATATATTTCATCTTCTTTCCCTTTTATTTTTTTACCATTAAAAAAACTTTAGACAAGAGTGTTTGTTTTTAATCTACTTTTGTAAGTATGAAAAACTTAAGCAGATACATATTAACTGTCTATATTTTGTTTTTTAGCCAAACATTATTTAGCCAATCAGATTTTAATTATAAAACTTCTACTAATTATATGCAAGGGTTTATTATACCTGAATTTGATTTGTTAGATAGTATTAATCAGGGACTTTATAATGGTGTTGAGATTTCATTGTTTAAAAATTCTAAACAAAAGAACTTTTGGCAGCAACTATACAACCACCCTGAATATGGAGTTTCTCTATTTTATACAAATTTTGGGGAAGATAAAGTCTTAGGGAGTAGCATTGGCTTAGAGTACTTTTTTAAAATAAATATTATTAACCATTCTAAAATTAAATTCTATATGCGCTCGGGTTTCGGGTTTAATTATATTAACCGTAAATATGATGAAATTGATAATCCATTAAACACTTCAATGGGCTCTAATTATAATGTTAGGTTTAATTTGCGAGCAGCAGCTTCAATTAATATTTTAAAGAGATTAGCATTTAATGTTGGTGCTGGTTTGGATCATTTTTCTAATGCTAATACACAGTATCCAAATAGAGGGATAAATGCTATTGCTTTTTATGGAGGGTTGACCTATAATTTAAGTAATGAATTTCCAAAATACGAAGTTTTAGAAGTGCCAGATATTGAAAACCGATTTGAATCGGTTTCTTCTTTATATTTAGGATTATTACACACAAAATGGCCAGATAATACATATTATCCTGTTCCATCTTTATCTTATGATTTGAACTATAAAGTCGGTCGAATTTTTAATGTTGGAATAGGTGCAGACGCATTTTATGATAGCTCAGTAAATGAGCGATATGAAAATGCTAATCCTTTTTCAAGTGGATTACATTTAGCGCAAACTATAAAGTATAATAAATTTAGTTTTACTCTTCAAGAAGGCTTTTATTTATATAGTGATGAAGCTCTAGGAAAAAATGCGATGTATAACAGAGTAGTTTTTAAATGGATGTTAACTGAAAGGCTAGGTATAATGGCATCAACACTTAGTTATTTGAACGATCTCGAGTTGGTGGCTACAGGATTAAGTTATCGTATTAAATAGATTAAAATTAATTTGCTTTTCCTCATATCATTGCTCGTGCTTTTCTTGCAATGCCTAAAACAATACAGTGTATTTTTTTTGATATTATTTTGTCAAACCAGTTGTCAATTACACCTAATAAAATACGTTGCTTTTAATTTCTGTCAAAAGTACTCCAAAAGCCAATTATTGTATTATTTAACTTATTAAAATCAATTTGTGAAATTGATAAAAGAGTTGAGTAATAAAAGCTTACTTTCATGGCTTATAAATATAAATATGATCAGTCATTCTTCTGTTGCTGAAACAATTTCAGATGGTATTATTGCGAAAGGATATGCGGTAATAGAAGACTTACTATCACAAGTTGATTTAAAACAAATAAAAATTCGTTTCGAAGAGTTACAACAAGAAGATGATTTTCAGAAAGCTGGGATAGGAAAGTTTGGTCAATTTACTGTTGATAAATCAGTTAGAGGTGATTTTATTCGTTGGGTAGACCAAAAAGATACTGAGGCTTCAGTTTATAAGTTGTACGAATATATTAATGAGTTAATTATTCATTTAAATCGTACGTGTTATTTAGGTATTAAAGATTATGAATCGCACTATGCTTTTTATCCTAAAGGAAAAGGGTATTTAATGCACCGAGACCGTTTTAAAACCAATCCACACCGAATAGTTTCTTTTGTATTTTATTTAAATGAAAATTGGCAGCATGGTGATGGTGGTGAATTGGTATTGTACAATGAAGATAAAAACCCCACTGAAACAATTGCTCCAAAAGAAAATCGATTAGCAGTGTTTTTAAGCGAAACCTTACATGAAGTATTAAACTGTAACACAGAGCGTAAAAGTATTACAGGCTGGTTATTAGATGTGCCAACTAAATTAACTTTTTTAGGGAAATAATATCTTTACTAATTAGTCTTCAATAAAACTCAACGCTCTAGAAGGACATTTGCTAATTTGATGCTTTAATTCTTCTGTAGAGGCATTTTCAATCGTTACCCATGGTCTTGCTTTTGGTTTATAAACTTTGGGTAAAGTTCTTACACAAAATCCAGAATGAGTACATAAGTCAGGTTTCCATACTATGGTAATATCTTCGTTTTTGTAGTGAATTTCTTTTTCCATAATTCTTTTATTTTTCTGCAACTCCAATAACTATATAATGCATTTTGTTAGGAACAATTTTTTCAAACCAGTTATCTATTTTCCCTAAGAGGTTGCGTTGTTTTTCATTTCTTCCAAAAGCGCCCCAAAAGCCAATTGTTGTGTAATTAAATTTGATAAAATTGCTCATTAATGGTTCAATTTCTGAGTAGTCTAAATAATTCCATTGAGTTCCCCAATTAGTGAATTTTTTTCTAAAAAACTGATGTAATAATGAGGACTTTAAATTTTCAGAAAAGATAAATTTTCCTCCAGGTTTTAATGATTTGTGTATTTCGTTAATTATTTCTTGTTTTAATTTGTCATTTCCATTCCTACAAATACCTCCCAAAATTGATTTAAAAGTAACAACATCTAACTCATTTTTATATGGAATATCTGTAGCACTGATAGATTGGTAGATAACGCTATTAGTTACGTTATATTTTTCGTGTTTTGGTTTAGCATCAGTCTCTGGCGAATCTAAATCTGAGCAAATAACTTCATGACCTTTTAATGCTAACCAAAGCGATAATCCTCCTTTTCTGCCACCTAATTCTAAGCATTTTAATTTTTTCCGATCAAGGTTTCCGTATCTTTCCCAAAAAGGTATAGCCTTGCTCCAATTAACTATGTCCCATTCAATAATATCTTTTAGTTGGTTTGGAGTCATTGTTAAATATCATCAAATTCTTCATATTCCTCATCTTCTGGTTGAGCAATCTTGTCAATAAATTTACCTAATCCTTTCTTTTTCTTTTTAGTTTTTTTCTTTTTAGCCTCAGTTTTTGTTTCGGTTTTCTTTTGGTCATCATCATCTTCTTCCCATTCTATTTGAAAACCATCATCTTTAGCAGTGTCATCTTTTTTAAGGGTAGAATCTTTTTTAAACCAACCAAATTCTTTGTTAAGAATGCTTTTTAGTGTCTGCTTTTCTTCTTTTAAATCTTCTTTCCAGCTTTCTTTTAAGCCTTCTGTATCATAAGCAATTTTATAATCATCAACAGTTCCAGTCATTTTTAAGAAAAGTGTAGTTTTCCCTAATCCATCATCTGCAACATAACCAAATTCTGTGTTTTCTTTTTTCTTGTCTTTTGCTTTTCGCCACAAAACATCGTTAAGTAATAACTTAAATCTATAATCAATTTCATTGTTAAATTTATGTTTACCAGATATAGTTAAATCAATAGCAGAAGAATTAATGTCTGTTTTTGGTAGATTAACAATTTGGTTTTGTACTTCAATTTGGGTGGTTAGTTTATCAAATTTGATGTGTTCTAATTCTTCCACTTCGATATATTTACTCATCGCTAAAATGGGTTTGTAATCTATCAACTCACCGTCAGATATGTTAATATCAGCTAACACATAAATTTTGTCTTTATCAGCATTTAGTTGTTTATCCCAAACAGAAGCGAACTCTATTCGTGTAGTTGTTTTTCCTTTTAGGTTTTTATCTAAAATATGAGTTTGACCAAAATTTTCGAATTGATAAAAAAGCTGTTCTATATTAACATTAGTTAAATAGGCTTTGCTAGTGATTAATATTTGCTCTCCCTTTGAATCATCAATAGCTACATTTCCTTTTATTTCTCCTTCCATAGAATTAAAAGCAAAATTGGTAACAGTTAATATTTGATCATCTAGCTCAACATGCCCTTTAAAGTTAGTGGCGTTAAATTTTCTAAATTGAAACGTATCAACTTTGGCTCTAAAGTTTAAAGAAATGTTCTTAGGAAGTTTCAAACTGTATTCAGAACTTCCTTCTTCTGCACTTAAAAAGTCATCTAATACTAATTTGTTAGAATGAAAATTGGTTTTAATGGCTAAGTTTTCACCTTCTATAAATAAGAAAGCTAAGAGGTTTTTAAATTTTCCGTCAAGTTCAAAGTAACTGTTATTACTATTGAAGTTTAGTGTATCTACTTGGATGTCGTTGTTGTTAAATTTAAAAGCTCCATTAATGTTTTTAAAGCTTTTTTCGGTGTTTTCTAACTGAAAGCTCGCATTGCTTAATCGAGCAGAGCCACTTGCGTTTAGCTTTTGTAATTCAGAAGCCTTAATGTCATTTAATTCTTTAATGTAGCCACTATAGGTTAAACTTAACTCTAGATTTCCAGTAGCTGTTGATAAGGTATCCCATTTAAAAAATTCTTTAGCAGTAGTAATATCAACATTTGCAATGGTATTAAAAACTATGTAGGGATTGTTAAAATCTGAAATGGTATAATTTCCAGTAATCTTTCCAGCTCCAAAATTAGCCTCAACCTCTTTTAAAATTAGTTTGGAACTCTTACTGCTTTGATTTTCTCCATTAGTAAATGTTCCGTTTAGAATAATGTTAGTTAATGCCTGATCAGATGATTTTTCAATAACACTTCCTTGGGATATGCTAAAATCAGCATTAAATGAAGGTGTTTTTTTTGCACTTAAATCTCCTTTAATGGTAGAGTTGTAAGTTATAATTCCATCCGTTTTATAAGCGTTTAATTTTTCTCTTTGTTCCTCAGGGAAAAGAGAAAATAGCTTGTTGATGCCCATTTCATCACCAGTGGTTTTAATATCCAAAGTAACTCCTTCAACTCGGTTTTTAATGTTGCCTGTCAGTTTAAATTTTAAATCTTGAAATGATAATTGACCCCTGTTTATTTTATAAATTTTAGTTTTTTGATTTACAGCTAAATCAGTATCAACATAAACGTATTTGTTTTTCATCATGCTTTTACCTTCACTATTAATTTGGTTAACCAATAGAATAGCTTCAGTATTTAAGGTAAACTCATCACTAGAAAAGTTTCCCGAAAGAATAACTTTTTCTGCATTAATATCTAGGTCTAAGTTTTTGTATTCATTTAAAAAATAGAAATTAACATCGTTAAACCTAAGATGTTCTAATTCAACTGAAAGTTCACT
>JARGOE010000084.1 GCA_029210015.1 Vicingaceae bacterium | reverse complement strand
AATAGTGTTGTAAATAAATACCCTGTATTTACGGATTATAATTACCAACTATTTTCGGGAAATATTTCACAGTATTACAGTTTTATAGAGGGTGCTTATGCAGTTAATGATAGGCTGACAGTTGGTGGCTCTTTGTTTTATGATTTTACTAACTATCAAGATGCATACGGAAATACATATAACTCTAACAATGATTTATCTAACTTAGGTTATTCTGGTTTTGTTCGTTATAAAGTAAAAGATGGGTTGTATTTTGAGGCTGAAGTTAGAGTCAACGATAAATCTCCATTTAGAAATGGGTTTATGGGTGCTGCTGAGCATTCATTATTTGGAAGATAAGCTTCTTTTATTCTATATTAATTTTTATACACTTTCTTTAATCTTAACTTTGTCTTAAAATTTAAGATATGCTTGTACTTCTTTCTCCAGCAAAAAAACTAAATGAAAATCACCCTATTAAAGAGGGGGGTACACTGCCTCAGTTTATTGATGATGCTGAGAAACTTATAAATAATTTAAAAAAATATACTCCAAAAAAGTTATCTAAATTAATGAGCTTGAGTGATGCATTGTCAGAGTTAAATGTTGAGCGTTACCAAAATTGGCAGAAAGAGCATTCTGAAAAAAATGCCAAAACTGCAGGTTTAATTTTTGATGGGGAAGTTTATACAGGTTTAGATGCTAAATCATTTACAAAAAAGCAAATGGAATATGCTCAAAACAATTTAAGAATATTGTCTGGACTTTATGGTTTGCTTAAACCTTTAGATTTGGTTCATCCGTATCGTCTAGAGATGGGTACAAAACTTAAGATTGGAAGAAAAAACAACTTGTATGAGTTTTGGGGTGACAAAATTGTAGATGAAGTTAATTTGTTATTAGAGAATCAAAAAGAACAGACATTAGTTAACTTAGCTTCAAACGAATATTTTAAAGCGGTAAATAAGAAGAAATTAAAAGGTAATATTATTACCCCAGTATTTAAAGATTTTAATAATGGTAAATATAAAGCTGTGATGGTTTATGCTAAAAAAGCAAGGGGTATGATGGCAAATTACATTATTACTAATAAAATAGAAAAGGCAGAAAATTTAAAAGGTTTTGATACTGCTGGTTATTGCTTTAATGCAGCAGCTTCAACTGATAATGAGTTAGTATTTTTAAGAGGATAAAATGATAGGAGAAAGAATAGAGTTAGAGGCATTAAAAACAATGCCACAAGGAGTTTACTTGGTAACTGAAGATGGTCAAGAGATATTGTTACCCAACAAATATGTGCCTCAAGGTTTAAAAATGGGAGAGAAGGTAGATGTATTTATTTATACTGACTCAGAAGATAGAATTATAGCAACTACCCTTTATCCTAAGATTGAATTGAACAGTTTAGCTTTTTTAAAAGCGGTAGATGTAAATAGCTTTGGTGCTTTCTTTGATTGGGGAATGGAAAAAGATTTACTAGTGCCCTTTGCTGAGCAAGCAACTCCTGTTAGAGGAGGGGTAAGGTATATGGTGTATTTGTATAAAGATGAAGTAACCAACAGATTAGTAGGAAGTACTAAGATTGGTAAATTTATTAAGCAAAATAAATTAACTTTAAAGCAAGGCGATAAGGTTGATTTATTGGTAAGTGGAGAGACAGAAATAGGCTATAAAGTTATTGTAAATGGGAAGCACTATGGTATGGTGTTTAAAAATGAAACTTTTAAACCAATAAAATTAGGCGATAAGTTGCCAGGTTATGTTCAACGAATAAGAACTGATGATAAACTTGATATTACTTTAAACAGTTCTAAATTAACAGATGTAGAAGTTTTAGCTAATAGGATTTACGAGCGTTTGTTAAAAGAAAAAGGAGCAATTAATATTTCAGACAAAAGTGCTCCTGAAGTTATATATAAGGAATTTCAGGTAAGTAAAAAAGCTTTTAGAAGAGCTGTGGGTATGCTATATAGTGATAGAAAAATAACTATTAACCCTCAAAGTATTGTTTTGCTAGAGGATTAAGAGTTTTTTTCTTCAAAACCTTTAACAATTTCATCTAAGCTTTTACCTTGTAAATCAATTGAAGCTTTAGCGCTTTCTGCAAACGGATGGTCAGGATATTTATCAATAAACTCTTGGTAGTATATTTTAGCAGTTTCGTGCTCACCTAAATCATCACCAACAATCATGGCTTTATAAAATAATGCCATAGGTGCATGTTCATTGTTTGGTCCTCTGTCCATTAAATCATTAAAGTGCTTGATAGCAACATGTGGTTTTTTTAACGATTTAGCTAATTCACCAGCTTTAAATTGATAATCAAAAGAAATGGCTTCAAATTTATCATGCTCTAAGTAATCTTCGTAAGCAGACAAAAGTTTCTCTGCTGCTGGTTTATTAAAATTTAAACTATCTGCAAATAATATAGCTGTGTATTTATCAATTTCGCTAACACGTTCTTCCATAGTGTCAATTACTTTATCTTCTGTGTTACTTTCTTCAACACTAATTTCTTCTGTGCTATTTCCACACCCAAAAACTAAAATACTTGCTGTAACTAAAATAAATACTTTTTTCATCATTTAATGTTTTGCTTTTACTAAAGGGAACTTCATTCGGTATCCTACCTTAATATTTCCTTTAGCAATATCGTTTAATTTTCCTTTAATTAATCTTTTTCTTAATGGGTTTATTTTATCGGTAAATAAAACCCCTTCAATGTGATCATATTCATGCTGAACGATTCTTGCAGCTATACCATCAATTGTTTCTTCAATTAACTCAAAATTTTCGTTATAGTACTCTATCACAACATTGGGTTTTCTGCTTACATCTTCTCTAATTCCAGGTATACTTAAGCAACCTTCTTCAAATTTCCATTCTTTACCAGTTTCTTCAACAATTATAGGGTTTATAAAAACTCTTTTAAAGTCTTCTAATTCTGGATGCTCATCATCTTCATTAAACCCAGAAGCATCAACTATAAATAATCGAATGGCTTTTCCTATTTGAGGAGCAGCTAGCCCAACCCCTTTTGAAGCATACATAGTTTCCCACATATCTTCAATTAATAGCTTTAAATCAGGGTAGTTTTGATCTATTTCTTCAGTTTCTTCTCTTAAAACCGGTGTTCCGTATGCTACAATTGGTAATATCATACTGCAAAAATAATATTATTTTTGCACACTTAGTACGCCAATAATTATTGAGTTTGTTTATGAAAAATCTATTCTATTTTGTTACTGTTTTGTTTTTGATTAGTTGTGGGGAAGATGCTCCTGTAAAACAAGAAGTAAAAATTACAGGCTATGCTCAAGGAACTACCTACAGTGTAGTTTATATAAGTGAAGGAGGGGAAAACTATCAAAGAGCAATTGATTCTACTTTAATTGAGATTGATAACTCTATGTCAACTTATCAAAAGAATTCATTGATATCTAAGTGGAATCAAAGTGAAGATGGAGAGGGGGTTAAGTTTGATGAGAACTTTGTGCAAGTATATAATATTTCAGAAAATATTTTTAAAGAAACTCAAGGTTTTTTTGACCCTACTGTTGCTCCTTTAGTTAATGCTTGGGGTTTTGGTTTTGAAAAAGAAAGTGAGATTACTCAAGAAATTATTGATTCAACATTATTTTTAGTAGGATTTAATAAATTAGTGGCTCACCATGAAGGAGGTAAGTTTGTAACTAAAATTAATTCGCAAATTAAATTAGATTTTAATGCGGTTGCACAAGGCTATACTGTTGATGTGTTAGGTGAATTGTTAGAGAAAAAAGGAGTTAGCAATTATTTAGTAGAGGTAGGTGGAGAATTAAGGGCTAAAGGGAATAATATTAAAGATACACTTTGGCGTGTTGGAATAGACAGACCATTACCTGATTTAAAAGAAAGAGAAATAGAAGCTATTGTTCATTTAGATAATTTATCATTAGCAACATCAGGGAATTATCGTAAGTTTTATGAAAAAGATGGTAAAAAGTATTCACATACTATTAATCCAAAAACAGGATACCCAGTTGAGCATAATTTGTTAAGCGCAACTGTTATTACAAAAGAATGTGCTTATGCTGATGCTTATGCAACAGCATTTATGGTAATGGGATTAGAAAAAAGTAAAACCTTTTTAGCTTCTCATAAAGAGCTAATGGCATTATTAATTTTTAGTGATGAAAATGGTGATATACAAACTTTTACGACAAAAAATCTATCTAATAATATAGAGTTGAATCCCAATAAAAATTAGACGTATTGGTTAAAAATGTCGCTGAACTTGTTTTTTAAATAATTATTCGTAAGATTTGTAAGTGTTAACAAACTAAACAAATAAATTAACTGAAGATGGAAGGAACTGGAAACAATAAGCAAGGTGACAACAGGGATGAGGTATTTTCTAAAGCGGTAAGAGCAGGGAAGAGAACTTATTTTTTCGATGTAAAAGCTACAAGAGCTGAAGATTATTACTTAACTATTACAGAAAGTAAAAGAAGATTTAACAATGAAACTCAGAAATTCTTTTTTGAAAAACACAAGTTGTTTTTATACAAAGAAGATTTTGGAAAGTTTACTGAAGGATTAGAAGAAGCAATTAGCAAAATTAAAGAGCTGAAAGCCGAACAAGGAGAAGAAATTGTTGAGAAAGTAGCTACTGAATATACTGATGTTGATTTTGATAGTCTAGGTGGAGATAAACCAGAATAAAAAATATATTGATAAATAAAAAAAAGCCTGCTATAAGCAGGCTTTTTTTATATAAATGTATATGTTCTTATTTAAAGAAATTGATGTAAGATTCATCAGCTTTAATATGAACACTTTTAGGAAATTCTCCATGTACAATTAAAGCATTTTTGTGGTGATGCTCCAAGCTTGCTAGTTTTGTTCTATTTAAAAGTATTACAGTTGAATGGCCATGGTGATCTGTTTTATCTAAAATAGTTTCTTCATTAAAATCACATTGCCAATGAGTTTCATCCATATCTTCTGCATATGCTACTTCTACTGTTGGAACCTGATAGTATTGATGTTCTCCAATTCCTTCAAAATCAAAGACTAATCTTAATAGTCCACTTTCAAAAGCTAAATCTTCATCCTTTAATCCTAAATCAGCAAATGATAACTTGCCTGCTGTTGGTGATGAAAAATTTATTTTTACTTCTCCTTGATTTAATTCTACTGTTTGACTCATATTTCTATTGTTGTTTGTTTTTATTAGTTTATGGTATAAAAGTCAATATTGTAAAAAAAAAAAACACTGACAATTGTCAGTGCTTTTTATGTGTTATATCAGTTTTACTATTTTTTCTTAAAAGCATTAATAGCGTTTCTTGTAAAATCAGATAAAACTAATTCACCACTCATTGCAGCTCTTTCTAATAATAATGTATCCCAGTTTTCAGTCCCTTCCCAAAATACTTTTTTAAGCATACTCATCGCTTGTGGGTTAGAGGCAGCTAATTTATTAGCTAAAGTGTCAATGCTAGCGTCCATTTCTTCAATACTATCAAAAACATCTGCATACAACCCTTTCTCTCTCGCCCATTCAGCTGGATACCATTCGGTAGCGTTAATTGCCATCATGCTCATTGCTGATGTTCCAACTTTACGTTCTACTGCAGGGCCAACCACGAATGGCCCAATACCAACAGCTAACTCACTTAGTTTAACAGAAGCAAATTTAGTAGCATAACAAAAATCTACAGCACTCGCCATTCCAACACCTCCACCAACTGCTTTACCTTGGACTCTTCCAATAATTAGTTTCGGACATTTACGAGCTGAATTTATCACTTTAGCAAAACCAGAGAAAAATTCTTTACCTGTAGCTAAATCATTTATAGAAATAAGTTCATCGAAACTTGCGCCAGCACAAAATGCTCTATCTCCTTTAGATTTTAAGATAATTACTTTAGTATCATCATTATTTCCTACTTCAGTAATCGTATTTGCAAGTTTATTTAATATTTTTCCTGGTAAAGAATTACTTAATGGATGAAAGAATTCTATTATTGCAATTCCTTTTTCGTTTATTGTAAACTCTACATTACCTTGTTCTACTGCTTCACTCATAATTTTATTTTTCTTCTTCAGAGAAAGTTAATACATATCCATTTAAATCAACAACTGAAAATTCAATTGTATTGTAAAAAGTACTTTCTAATTCTGAAATAATTTCTACTTCGTTATTAAACAATTCTTCGTGTAACTCTGTTATTCTATCTACTTTAATATAGAATGTAAGTCCACCACCAGGTTTCTCTCCTGCTAATCGTGGTAGCTCGCTGCTCAAACTCTTTTTGGTTTGAAACATAATTAATACATCGTTTCTTTTTACCATTGCCCAGTCTAACTTTCCAGTTTCTGGAACAGTCATTAAAACTGTAAATCCTAAGATATCTGTATAGTATTCGATAGTTTGTTCAACATCGTTTACCATTAGATTAGGGGTAAGTGAGTTTAAAGTCATTAGTTTTGATTTTTAAATTTAATCATTGTTAAAATTGTTGCTAAAGCAACTGTTTCTCCTGTTTCATCATAAACATCTACCAAGAATTTTACAATTCCTTTTTTGATATCCATTCCTTTAGGAATTTCTTCCCCTTCAGCAAATTCTTTCTTTTCTTGAGATATTTTTTCTTTAGCTGTAAAACGAACGCCTAAAGTCATTCCTGGGTAAACAGGTTTTGTGAATCTACATTCATCTAAACCATAATTTAAAAGAACAGGACCTTTTTTACCATCAACAAATAAACCTGCAGCTTTAGATAGTACCCAATATCCGTGAGCTACGTTTTGCTCAAAAATAGTTTCATCTAAACTTGTTGCATCAACATGAGCGTAAAAATTATCTCCACTAACATTTGCAAAGTTTATAATGTCAGTATCAGTTACTGTATGTTTTCTTGTAATTACAGTATCTCCAACTTCTATTTCTTCAAAATATTTTTGGAAAACATGTTTATCATGCTCGGTTTGATCGGCTCCGTACTGATATGTTTTTGTAATGTTGGTAATTGTTGTAGGACTTCCTTGAATGGCTGTTCTATGTAAATAATGTAAAACCCCTCGTTTACCCCCCATTTCTTCACCACCACCAGCTCTTCCTGGTCCACCATGTGTTAATAATGGCATTGGAGAACCATGTCCTGTACTTTCTTTAGCACAATCTTTATTTAATACTAAGATTCTACCATTAGAGGAAGCTGCACCCAATACAAATTCAGTTGCTATTTTATCATCTCCAGTTACAATAGAAGTAACCAAAGAACCTTTTCCCATTTTAACTAATTCAATAGCCTCATCCATATTTTTGTATGGCATAATGGTAGAAACTGGTCCAAATGCCTCAACATCATGAACGTCAGTTTTATTAAACGGATCATCGTTTCTAAACAGAATAGGAGAGAAGAAAGCGCCTTTTTCTTTATTACCACCAACAATGTCAAAATTGTCCATGTCACCATAAACAATATCTTGAGATTTTGATAGTAGTTCTACATTTTCTCTAACTCTTTCTACTTGAAGTTTGGTTGCTAAAGCACCCATTCGAACTCCTTCTTGAGATGGGTCTCCAATTACTGTTTTAGCTAATCGCTGTCCAACAGCAATTTGGACGTCTTCCACTAAGTTTTCAGGAACCATTATTCTTCGAACAGCAGTACATTTTTGCCCTGTTTTAACTGTTATTTCTCTAGTAACTTCTTTTACAAATAAATCAAACTCTTCAGTTCCTGGCAATGCATCAGAACCTAGAATAGAAGCGTTTAATGAATCAGCTTCTAAATTGAATGGAACAGAATTTTCAACAAATTGAGGTAAAGATTTAAGCTTTCTTCCTGTTGTAGCGGAACCAGTAAAGGTTACTACATCTTGACTGGTTACATGGTCTAAAATTCCATGACCTAAACCACAAACTAATTGTAGGGCTCCTTCTGGTAAAATTTTAGAATTAACAATTTCTTGAACCATTAACTCTGTTAAATAACAAGTATGTTCAGATGGTTTAACAATTGCAGGAACTCCTGCCATTAAGTTAACGGCAATTTTTTCTAGCATTCCCCAAATAGGGAAATTAAATGCATTTATATGAATAGCTACACCTTCTTTTGGAACCATAATATGATGTCCAATAAAAGTACCTTCTTTAGATAGTGGTACAGTATCTCCATCAACGTAATATGGTAAATCTGGAAATTGTCTTCTTAGTGAAGCATTGGCAAATAAGTTTCCAATTCCACCTTCAATATCTATCCAGCTATCAATTTTTGTTGCTCCAGTAGCAGCACTTAAGGTGTAAAATTTCTTTTTAATACTCATTAAGTGTAATGCTAATTTCTTTAACATTAAACCTCTTTCTTGGAAAGTCATTTTTCTTAATGCAGAACCACCTTTTTGTTTAGCGTATTCCATTATTAAAGCATAATCTAAGCCTTCGCTAGATGTTGAGCCTAGGCTTTCTCCATTGATAGCATTAAATAAAGCAACTCCATCCCCGGAACCCTCTACCCATTCTCCTTGAACATAATTTTTAACCTTCATATTATTGATAGTTTTAGGGCATCTAAATTAGGGGAATAATAGGAATTAAACAACCTTGAAAGGTGAGTTATTTATTATCTTCTTTTAATAACTCGTTAAGTTCCTCGATAGAAATGTTGTAGTTAATTCTACCTTCTTTTGCCAATGAAATTTTTCCTGTTTCTTCAGAAATAATAATAGCTATAGAGCGAGAAGTTTCAGTTATTCCAGCTGCAGCTCTGTGTCTTAATCCAAAATGAGAAGGGAACTCTTGATTTTCAGAAACTGGTAAGATACAACGAGCAGCAATAATCTTATTGTTCTCTATAATTGCTCCACCATCATGGAGTGGGCTGTTTTTAAAGAAGATAGATTCTAACATTGCTGCAGAAACAGTTGAGTTAATTTTTTCTCCAGAAGACGCGTAATATTTTAATTCGGAATGAGAGTCAATAATAATTAAAGCTCCAGTTTTTGTAGCAGCTAAACTTTTAGATGCTTTAATAACTTGATTAATGTTAAGCTTTTCTTTATTCGTTTCGTTAGATTTTAATAGGTTAAAAAACTTTCCTTTTTTGCTTCCAGAAAAGAAACTGTTATTTCCTATTAGAAGTAGAAAACGTCTTATTTCTTGTTGGAAAACAATAATTAAAGCTAAAACTCCAACACCAATAAATTGCCCTAGAATTTCACTTAATAATTCCATTTGTAAGGCTTCTACTATTTTCCAAAAAAGATAAATGGCAAGAATTCCTAAAAAAATACGGATGGCAAC
>JARGOE010000083.1 GCA_029210015.1 Vicingaceae bacterium | reverse complement strand
GCTTGGTGTAATCCGTCAGAATAACGTCTTCCATCCATAATACGACCAGTTTGCTCATCAACAATTTTCACTTTGTTGTCCATTACTACATACTCTACGTCAATCTCAAACATAGCGTAAGCCTTTAGTAATTGGTTGATGGTATGGATACGTTCTGCTTTTACAGAGTAATCCTGAATCATTTGATCTTTTTGAGCTAATTTTTCTGTTTCAGAAAGTTCTGACTTTTCAATTTTAGCTACCTCAGTTCCAATATCTGGCATTACAAAGAAGTTCTGGTCATCACCAGAACCAGTAATTAAATCAGTTCCAATTTCTGTTAATTCAACACCATTAGTTTTTTCATCAATAACAAAATAAAGCTCAGCATCTACTTTATGCATTTCTTTACTTTGGTCTTGCATGTAGTGATTCTCAGTTTTTTGGAGCATTGCTTTTATTCCATGCTCACTTAAAAACTTAATTAATGCTTTGTTCTTTGGTAACCCACGGTGAGCTCTCAATAAAGCTAAGCCACCTTTTTCTTGATCTTCTTTACTTATTTTCTCATTATTACTTAATGGAGAAAGTAATTTCTTGGCATCTGCCAAAGCTGTTTGAACGTATTTTTTTTGAGCAGTAACTAATTTTTCAACTCTAGGTTTTAATTCGTGAAATTCGTGAATATCTCCTTTTGGTGTAGGACCAGAAATAATTAATGGTGTTCTAGCATCATCAATTAATACAGAATCTACTTCATCAATAATAGCATAATGGTGCTTACGTTGTACTAAATCTTCTGGCGAACGAGCCATATTATCTCTTAGGTAATCAAAACCAAATTCATTATTGGTACCATAAGTTACATCTGCTAAATAAGCTTTTCTTCTTTCATCAGAATTAGGCTGGTGCTTGTCAATACAGTCTACAGTTAACCCATGAAACTCATGAATTGGAGCCATCCACTCACTATCTCTTTTTGCTAAGTAATCATTTACAGTTACTACGTGTACACCTCTTCCTGCTAAAGCGTTCAAGAAAACAGGTAAAGTAGAAACTAAAGTTTTACCCTCACCAGTCATCATCTCGGCAATTTTACCTTCATGTAAAACTCTACCACCAATTAATTGTACATCATAATGAATCATTTCCCATTTTAATGGTGTGCCAGCAGCTAACCATGTGTTTTGGTAAGTAGCTTTATCTCCATTAATCGTTACGTGATCTCTTTCTGTAGCAATGTCTCTATCTAAATCAGAAGCGGTAACTTCTAATGATTCGTTAGTTGCAAATCTTCGTGCAGTTTCTTTAACGATAGCAAATGCTTCGCCTTTAATTTCATTTAAAACTTCTTCAATTAATTCTAAAGATTTTTTATCAATTTCATCTATTTGGTTGTAGATTCCTTCTTTTTCAACAATTGATAATGAATTATCGTTGTCTATTTTTTCTTTTAAAGCAGTAACTTCATCATCGTTAGGCTTTGTTTTTTCAGCAATTTTTACTTTTAGTGCTTCCGATTTTGCTCTAAGCTCATCATTACTAATTGAAGATAATGTATCAAATACTGTTGCAACTTCTTCTATAATTGGAGATAGTTCTTTAAAATCTCTCTCAGTCTTACTCCCTACAAATGTTTTAAGAACTTTACTTAATATTCCACTCATCGTTATTCTGATTTTAATTTTCAACCAAGTAGTCAAATATTTAACCAAAAATGGTTTTCGGACAAATTGGCTTAACAATCCGCAAATGTAATTATTTAAGGTTGTTGTTTAATAAGATATTACCGAAAAAAACGCATGTCTTTTTTATTGTTATTTCAGATTTCAGAATATGTGTTGGATTAGTTATATTTGCCATCACATTAAGCAATTCAATGGCATTGACGGAAACAACAAAAATTACATCATTAACCTTAACAGAGAGATTAGGGTGTTATGCTCAGTTGTTTAAACTCAGGTTAACATCTTTTGTTGTAATTTCTGCA
Source organism: Vicingaceae bacterium (assembly GCA_029210015.1). Taxonomy (GTDB): domain Bacteria; phylum Bacteroidota; class Bacteroidia; order Flavobacteriales_E; family Vicingaceae. The sequence goes on along the minus strand of JARGOE010000083.1, from coordinate 7,318 downwards.
GTGTTTGGATATTTTATTGGAGCTTCAGTTTATAATATTTCTGAAATTATTTTTTTAATTATTGGAGGGTTTTTAGTTACGTGTGCATCAAATGCATATAACCAGGCTATTGAAAGAAACCATGATAAGTTGATGAAAAGAACTCAAAACAGACCTTTACCTTTAAGTAAAATATCTGTTGGTGAAGCTGTTATAGTAGCATCAATTTTAAGCGTTTTAGGTGTGGCAATGTTATGGTTTTTAAATCCTTTAAGTGGAATTTTAGGTTTGTTAGCTATTGTGATGTATGTAGCTTTATATACTCCTTTAAAAAGAGTTTCAACTATTTCAGTTTTTGTTGGTGCTTTTCCTGGAGCAATCCCTCCAATGCTTGGTTGGGTAGCTGCTACAGGTAGCTTTAGTTTGGAAGCAGGTATTTTGTTTGCAATTCAGTTTGTATGGCAGTTTCCTCACTTTTGGGCAATTGCATGGAAAGTAAACGATGATTACTCTAGAGCTGGATTTAAGATGCTTCCTTTTGGTAAAAAGAATACATCAACTGCAGTTATTATTTTATTAAGTGTTGTGGCTCTTTTAATTTCAGGGCTTATTCCAGAGATGGTTGGCATGTGTGGAAGAATAACTACTGTTGGATTAACAATATTATCATTACTAATGTTATACCCAGCGATTAAATTAGTGCAAACTAAAGATGATAAATTTGCATTAAGGGTTTTGTTAATGTCGTATTTATACCTTATTGTTTCTTTAACTGTTATTTTGATTGATAGAATAATATGACCAATACTGAGAACAAATATAAAAAGCTTACCATTTTAATTTCTATTGTTTTACCTCTTGCTGTTGCAGCCTTGTTTGGTGTTAAACTCCCTAATGTGGGACCATTAAGTTTTTTACCTCCAATTTATGCAAGTATTAATGGTTTGACAGCAATTTTGTTGATTGTAGCAGTTATTGCCATTAAAAACAAGAATAGAGTGTTACATGAAAGATTAATGAAGACAAGTTTAGTTTTATCTATTTTGTTTTTGGTTATGTATGTAGCCTACCATATGACTTCGGATTCAACAGTTTTTGGAGGAGAAGGAGCAATTAAATATGTGTATTACTTTATTTTAATTACACATATTGTTTTGTCAATAGCAATAATACCTTTGGTATTGATTACCTATACTAGGGCATTGTCTCAAATTTTTGATAAGCATAAAAAAATTGCAAAGATAGCTTTCCCACTTTGGTTATATGTTGCAATTACGGGAGTAGTTGTTTACGTAATGATTTCACCTTATTATTGATTACTTTAGAGTATCAGTAAATTGTAATTGGGTTTCCTCTCCAAAGAACTCGTATCGATATTGTATAATTCGTAAAAATTCAGTTTCAATGTCTTGTATTATTTGTGCGGTTAATAGCATTGTTTTACTATCGTATAAAAACTGCTTAGTTGAAGTGTGTTTGTCATTGTCATAGGTTTTAATATCTAACACGTTTCCAATTTCATCATAAGTATAAAACTCAGATGTTTTTGAGCCTTCGGCTATACTAGTATATTTATGCTTTTTAGATAATCTTCCTTGCTCATCATATTCGTAAGTAAATTTTTTCTTATTGTTCCCTATAATAAATTTAGTGTATTCTTCAATTAAGTATCCATATTTATTATAGTAATTGGTTTGTTCTTTAAACACTTTTTTGTAGCCATTATAAAAGTATTTTTTAGCTTGAGTATCATCGTATTTTTTATATGAAAAACTGTCTGTAGATATAATATATTGTTTTTTTAACTCGAAGTTCTTTTTGGTATTTAACTTGTTTTCATCTCTACAGTAGGTTTGAAGTATGATATTATTGTCATCATTGTATTTATAGTTGTAAGAAAAATACCCATAGCTATCATTTTTTCTTTTTACAGATAGTAATCCCTTATCGTTATAGGTATAGTTAACAACGGTTGAGTCTTTTATACCACTTGAGAGGTGTGATGATAATTGAATCTTTAAAGATCCATTTTTATTAAACTCATAATAATAATCTAATCCTTTGGTTCTAATGATGTCACGCACTTTTTTAGATGAGATAGAACCCGTAATGGATTTTACATTATTTTGCTTAATAAAGTTTGGGTTAAAAAATGGTGCATCAGTAAATAGTGGTTGCGTAATGTCTAGTATTTGACCAACAACAGCGTTGGTTGAAAAAAGTAAAAGTATTATAAATGCTATTTTTTTCATTGTACTGTAAAACAACAAAAAATAAAAAAGCCTTTCGAAAATTATCGAAAGGCTTTTGAACAATTAAATGTAAATATTATTTAGTTACTTCTTCCTCTTCATGGTCGAAGTAAACTTCACTCATATCTCTGTATTCCATCGCATTTGATGGGAAATTTTTAACGTATACTTGAATTAGCCTAGTGTTTTCATCATAAAAGATAGGCATAATTGCAGCATCATCAACAGATTTTTGATCAGCTTGACGGAATAATTCAAAACGTTTAGCGTCATCAACTTCTCTTAAAGCAGCATCAAAAATAGAATCAAAGCTAGTGCTTTGGTATCTCATTGGGTTAATGTATGCTTTTGTAGATAATTCAGCCGGAACATGACCTCCATAAAGTAAGTTTAAGAAGTTCTCAGGGTCTGGGTAATCTGCTATCCAACCAGCTCTCCAGAAATTAGCTTTTCCAGTTTCTAAATTCTCTAAATGTTGAGCAAATTGCATTTGCTCAATTTTAATATTAATTCCTAAGTTTTCATTCAACATTTTTTGAACAACTTCAGCAATCTGAACATTTCTATCTCCACCACCTGGATTAATTTGTAGAGTTATTTCAGGGAAACCATTTCCATTAGCATAACCAGCATTAGCCATATGTTCTTTAGCTTTTTCAACGCTAAATTCATAACCTTTTACACCTTCAAAGTCATATCCCTTAAATGGAGGTACAATCCCATGAGTAGCTGCTCTACCTTCACCTTGTAAAGTGTAAGTTACTATAGATTCTCTATCAATAGCATAGTTAAATGCTTTTCTTACATCAACATTATCAAAAGGAGGTAGTTTGTGTTGCATCCCTAAGTAGTATACACTTAACGCAGGAACAACTTGCATAACGTATGGCCTGTTACCACCTTTTTTAGCGTCATCTAATTCACCAACTACATCGTTAATCATTTCTAGTGGTAAACGGAAAACCATATCTAAATTACCTTTCTTAAATTCAAGTAGTTCAGCTTTTTTCTCTTTGTTAAATAAAAATTTAAGGCCATCTAAATAAGGTAATTTGTTTCCAAATTCATCTGATTTCCAATAGTTTTCATTTCTTCCTAATATTACTGTTTCACCTTCTTTAATTTTATTTACTTTAAATGCTCCAGTTCCAATAGGATTTACTCTAATATCAGCGCCATATTTTTCTACAGCTTCTTTAGGGTAAACATAACAAGCTGCGTGACTAGCAATATTTAAGAATCCTGCAAAAGAATAATTTAAGTCAATTTTTAAAGTATAATCATCAACTACTGTAATACCAGATATTCCGCCTTCAGGTGTTTTACCATCTTTAGTTGCATCATGATATTCGTTAGCTCCTTTTACTTTGTCTTTAAATAACCAGTACATTTGGTTAGAAGGATCGCTTATAGCAATTCTATCCATACAGTACTTGAAATCTTGTGCTTTTACTTCTCTTCCTTTTCCACCTTCAAAACAATCATTGTCATGGAACATAACACCTTTTCTGATGTGAAAAGTATAAGATGTTGCATCTTCGTTAACATCCCATTTTTCAGCTAATCCAGCAACTATACTTAAATCTTCTTGATTTAATTTTACTAAACCTTCATAAACTTGATTAGCAATACGTTGTTCTAACGACATTGTAACATTTAAGGGGTATAAACTTTTAAAGTCTTCAGTTTCGTTCATTTTAAAAACTCCACCATACTTTACGCCACCCTTAGCAATTGCAGTGTTTTTATTGTCTTCTTTTTTATCACCTCCACAGCTCGAAAGAACTATAGCAGCACTAATCAATAAATAAGCTAATTTTTTCATATTGTTTTTTAAAACTTTTTAACGCAATTACAAATATAACTATTCAAGTAGAATATCCTAAATAAAGTTAAGGAAAGTGTAATAATAATAGCAAAATAAATAAAATGTTGATACTTTAATAATCTCTTTAGGCGCTCAATAATTCATTCATTTTTTAGTTTTAATAATGCTTTTTAACAAATCGTATCTTTGTTAGTTATGCTTATTTGAAAACGGAGTTGAAAAAACGGAGTTTAATTATATTAATTTTAGTGTTAGCTATTGTGCAAATTGCAGTTGCTCAAGAGACTAGTAATTTGCGTAAACAACAAATCACATTAGATAGTGATACGGTTTTGTTTGATTCTTTAAGCATTATACCAAACTCTGAAATAATATTTCTAGGAAATTCTCCTTTAGCAAGTTCTGACTATGAAATTGACTATGCTAAAAGCTTGTTAATTATTAAAAATTCAGAATTAAAAAATCAATCTATAAGCTTTACTTATCGTGTTTTTCCATATTCTTTTAATCAAAGTTATGAGCATAAAAACCTTAAAGAAATTGAAGAAAAAAACAAAAAAGAGAAAAACCCTTTTATGTATGAATATACACCAGAAACGGAGGATATTTTTTATCTCAATGGATTAAATAAAAGTGGAAGTATTTCTAGAGGTGTACTGTTTGGGAATAACCAAGACTTGTCGGTAAACTCTAGTTTGAATCTTCAGTTGTCAGGAAAGTTAGGGAATAACATAAATATTTTAGCCAGTATTTCAGATGACAATATTCCTATTCAGGCCGAAGGAAATACTCAGCAATTACAAGAGTTTGACAGAGTTTTTATTCAGTTGTTTAGTGATAATTGGAAGTTGACAGCAGGAGATTTTTTCATGGAACGACCTAAAAGTTACTTTATGAATTTCAACAAAAAAGTAAAAGGGGGGAGTTTTGAAATTCAATTACAAACAAGTAAAAATAAACCCAAAAATTTTCTTCGTCCAACATTTAGTGCTGCAGTGTCTAAAGGTAAGTTTGCTAGAAATATAATACTAGGTGTTGAAGGGAATCAAGGCCCGTATCGTTTGGTGGGTGCTGAAAATGAAACGTTTATTATCATCCTATCGGGGACTGAAAAAATATACATTGATGGAAAATTAATGACTAGAGGTAATGAGTTTGATTATATTATAGATTATAACACATCTGAATTGATTTTTACAGCTAATCGTTTAATTACAAAAGATTCTAGGATTGTAGCTGAGTTTCAATATTCTGATAAAAATTATGCTCGATCATTAGCTCACTATGGTACAGATTATGAAAGTGAAAAGTTAAAATTACGATTGAATGTTTATACTGAACAAGATTCTAAGAACCAACCATTGCAACAAGAATTAACTGATGCAGACAAATTACTGTTATCAAATATTGGAGATAGTTTACAGCAAGCTATTGTTCCAAATATTAATGTGGTTGATTTTTCTGAGAATGTTGTGTTGTACAAAATGATAGATACTTTAACTTACGATTCAGTTTTTGTTTATTCAACCAATCCAGATAGTGCTATTTATCAACTAGGATTTTCTTATTTAGGTCCAAACAATGGTAATTATGTTCAAATTCAAAGTTCTGCAAATGGTAAAGTATATGAATGGATTGAGCCGATTGGTAATATTCCTCAAGGAGATTATGAGCCAGTAATTTTACTAGTTACCCCAAAAACTAGGCAAATGGCAACTTTTGGAGGGCAATATAATTTTACAAAAGAATCCTATGTGACTTGGGAGGGAGCCGTTTCTAATAATGATGTTAATACTTTTTCTGATAGAGATAGTGAAGATAATATTGGTTATGCATTAAAAGCAAACTCTATTAATAAGATATTATTAAATGGAGATGAACAACCCTGGAAATTTAAAGTAGGAGCTGGTTACGAATTAGTAGAGCAAAACTTTGTTTCTATTGAGCGATTTAGAACCACTGAGTTTGAAAGAGATTGGAATATTAATAATGTTATTCTTAATTCTGATCAACATATTGCTAGTGGTTTTGTAGGTGTTGAGAAAGAGAATAAAGCCAATTTACAGTATGATGTAGATGTGCTGCAAAATATTGGAGAGTTTGATGGATTGAAAAATTCTGCATTAGCATTATATAAATGGAAAGGTTTTACAATTGAAGGAGATGGAAGTTTTTTAACTACCGAAGGGATAAATAATACTGAGTTTTTAAGACATAAGGCTACTTTTTCTAAAAACATAAAATGGTTAGTAGTTGGTGTAAGCGAAGAGCAAGAACAAAATAAATTTTTTATAAATCAGCAAACAGATTCTTTGCAGGCAGGAAGTTTTGAGTTTAAAATTTATGAAGCTTTTATTAGAAGTGCCGATAGCACGGTTAATAATTTTATGCTGAGTTATAAGCAAAGAGAAGATAATGCGCCACTTATAAATAGATTTACTGGTGCTAATAAAGCAGAAGATATATCATTTTCTCTAGGCTTACTAAAAAATAAAAACCACAAGTTTAGGTCAAAAGTTACTTACCGTAAATTAGAAATTATATCTAACACATTTTCAAATCTTCAACCTGAAGAAAACGTTTTAGCAAGAGTAGAGTATGTAGCTAAATTTTTAAAGAGCGCTATAACATCTAACACCTATTATGAAATAGGTTCTGGTTTAGAGGTTAAAAAAGAATTCTCTTATGTAGAAGTTCAGCCTGGGCAAGGAACACATGCGCATATAGGAGATGTTAATGGAAATGGGGTAAAAGATTTAAACGAATTTGAGATAGCTGCTTTTCAAGATCAGGCCAATTTTATTAAGATATTCACTCCAACAAATGATTATGTAAGAACTTATACCAATCAGTTTAATCAAGGTTTATTTTTAAGACCAGAAACTAAATGGGCGAACGAGAAGGGTGTAAAAAAATTAATATCACGTTTCTCTAACAGAACTAATTATAGGGTAAGCCGAAAGGTTTCCGATAAAAATGAATATTACAATCCTTTTATTGATAGGATTGCAGATAGTAGCTTGGTAACTTTAAATTTAGGATTTTTAAATACGATTTACTTTAATAGAACTGGAACTAAGTTTGGTTCTGATTTTACTTTTCAGGATAATAGAGACAGGTCACTATTAACTAATGGTATTGAAACCAGAAGAAACTTAAACAGGGCTTTAAAAACAAGGTGGAATATTACAAGGGTATATACTATTACTTTATTAGCTGCCAATGGAACTAAATCTAACTCATCGCAGTTTTTTAATAA
>JARGOE010000082.1:4679-9714 GCA_029210015.1 Vicingaceae bacterium | reverse complement strand
TGGAAAAACAAAATAGCAGTATTAGTGGGAGATTACTTATTGTCTAAGGGTTTATTGCTGGCAGTAGAGAATGAAGAGTTTGGGTTGCTCAAAATAATGTCAAACTCTGTAAGGGAAATGAGTGAAGGAGAGTTACTTCAAATAGAGAAAGCTCGTAAATTGGATATCACAGAAGATGTTTATTACGATATTATTCGTCAAAAGACAGCAACTTTAATTGCTGCATGTTGTGCTGCAGGAACTGCATCTACTAATCTAAATAAAGAAGAAGTAGAGAAAATGCGTTTGTTTGGAGAGTACACAGGTATTGCTTTTCAGATAAAAGATGATTTGTTTGACTATGGAAGTGATGGAGAAACAATTGGAAAACCAACAGGTATTGATATTAAAGAAAAGAAGATGACATTACCTTTAATTTATGCCTTAAATAATGCAAGTTCTTCGGATAAAAAACGAGTAATTAAAACAATAAAAAAACATAACGAAAATAAAAAGAAAGTAGCCGAAGTAATTGATTTTGTGGTTAAGAGTGGAGGATTAGATTACGCTAAAAAAGCTATGTTAGATTATAAAGATAAAGCTTTAGCTATTTTAAAAGAATTTGATCAAAACGAAGCTAATAAGGCGTTAGCGGAGTTAGTGATTTATACAACAGAAAGGAAAAAATAAATAATAACATGAAACATATTTTGATTTTATTTCTTGGTTTAACTCTTTTTGCTTGCGAAACACCAGTTGTTGAAAAAATAGTAAGCAAGCATCCAAATGGGGAAAAGAAAAAGGTTGAGTTTTTTCAGAATATTGATGGTAAAGAAGTGTTAGTAGAAGAAAAACATTTTTTTGATGACGGAAAATTTAAGATGGGTGGAAAATTTAAAGATGGGTTAAGAGATGGTGAGTGGAAAGCTTATTTTCAAAATAAACAATTACAAAGTGAAGGTTTTTTTAAAGAAGGGAAAAGATTCGGAATTGCTAAAGTTTATTTTCCGAACGGACAATTGATGTATGAAGGCCAATATGAAAATGATAAAGAAATAGGACATTGGAAGTTCTATAATGAGAAAGGCAAGTTAGTAAATGAAAAGGATTATTAAAACTTGATACCTAAGCAAACCATAGATGAAATATTTGACGCAGCTATTATTGAAGAAGTAGTTGGCGAGTTTGTGCAGTTAAAAAAACGAGGAGCAAACTATTTAGGTAACTGTCCATTTCATAATGAAAAAACACCTTCGTTTACGGTTTCTCCTGCTAAAGGAATTTATAAATGTTTTGGTTGTGGTAAAGCTGGTAATTCCGTTAACTTTATTATGGAACACGAACATTATTCGTATCCTGAGGCTTTAAAGTTTTTAGCCAATAAATTTAATATTGAAGTAGATGAAGAGGAGCAGAGTGATGAACAAAAAGAAGCAGCTAATGAACGAGAGAGTTTGTACATTGTTTCTAATTATGCTGCTAATTATTTTAAGAAACAACTACACGAATCTGACGAAGGAAAAGCAATTGGATTAAGTTATTTTTTAGAGCGTGGTTTTCGTGAAGATATTATTGAAAAATTTCAGTTGGGTTATAACCCTAATGAATGGACTGCTTTTACAGATGCTGCCGAAAAAGAAGGTTATCAGTTAAAGTATTTAGATAAGTCAGGTTTAACAATTGTAAAAGAAAGCAAGAAGTTTGATCGATTTAAAGGGAGAGTAATGTTTCCTATTCATAACTTATCTGGTAGAGTTTTAGGTTTTGGAGGGCGTATTTTAAAAACAGAGGATAAAGCTGCCAAATACGTAAATTCTCCTGAGTCGGAAATATACAATAAGAGTAAAGTCCTTTATGGAATTTACTATGCTAAAAAGATGATAACCCAAGATAACAACTGTTATTTGGTTGAGGGTTATACAGATGTGATTTCGTTATATCAAGCAGGTGTTGAAAATGTAGTTTCATCATCTGGAACTTCATTAACCGAAGGGCAAATTCGATTAATAAAGCGATTTACACCTAATATTACTATCCTTTATGATGGAGATGCTGCTGGGTTAAAAGCTTCTTTTAGGGGAATTGATATGATTTTAAAAGAAGGAATGAATGTACGTGTAGTACTTTTTCCAGAAGGAGAAGACCCAGACTCTTATGCAAAGAATCATACTACTGAAGAGTTGAAAGGGTATATTACCGATAATGCTCAAGATTTTATTCGTTTTAAAACATCTGTATTAATTAAAGAAGTTGGAGATGATCCAATTAAAAAGGCTGAGTTAATTAAAGAAATTGTCGAGAGTATTGCGATTATTCCTGATCAAATAAAACGTTCAGTTTATACTCAAGAATGTAGTACACTTTTAGATATATCGGAGCAGGCATTAATAAATGAGACTAATAAAATACTTCGTAAAAACGTTAGTAAAAAAACAAATGCTCAAGTACCAACTGAAGAATTTCCAGACTTTTATGATATTGATGGCCCTCAGGAAGAACAAGCTGAGCAGGGAACAGATTTAGCACATTGGGAAAATGATGTAATACGCTTACTAATTACTTATGGCGATAAGCAAATTGAAGTTGATGCCATTGACCCAGAAACACAAGAGCCGTTTTTACAAGAAGTGGCTGTTGCTTTTTTCATTATAAGTAGTATTTCTAATGATAACATCGTTTTCGAAAATGCTAAATACCAAGAAATATTATCTATTTATAGTGAACATTTAAACGAAGAAAAGTTGCCGAATCATCAAGATTTTGTAAATCACCACAATCCTGCTATTAGTAAAGTTGTAATAGACGTATTATCTGATAAATACGATTTAAGCCCTAACTGGGCAACACATAAAATATTTGTAACTACCGAAGAAGAGTTATTGAAAAAGGCTGTTGTAAATACTTTATTTGCTTTTAAGCTGAGTAAACTCAATAAAAGAATTACTCAAAATCAAGACCAACTAAAAACTGCTGATTCCGATAAGCAAATGGAATTATTAAAAGAGCAAGTTAATTTACAGCAGTTAAAAAAACAGTTGGCAGAAAAATTAGGTAGAATTATCTTAAAATAAATTTTTGAATTGTTTCCCTTGACGTGTGATTGATTTTGATTTGTTTGTCCAAACCAAATTATATTCTTTTCAGGCTATTTTTTAGTTCTAAAACAAAATAAAAGTTATTTATACTTGTTTATTCAAAATTTAATTATTTAAATTTGCAGAGTATTTCAATTGCACTCACCTGGTGATTTGTAATTGTTTATAAAGAAGAAGCGAGAGATTAGGCTCTATGACCTTCTGGCAACCAACTAAAAGTCGTGTAATAACGATTGGAAAACCGGTGCCAATTCCTATCCAAACGAATGAACGGTTGGAAAATATAAAGAATTGCAAGATGAACACGATTAACAAAAAATCAGTAATATTTTTAGACCCCTCAGGGTTAAAGATAAAAGACCGAACAATTAATTCTGATAATACTTCAGAATTTATGATGCATTGGATGTGCTGTTGTTGCAGACACTAAGCATCATTCTATTTTTCTAAAACTTTCTTGAAATTAGAGTGACTCGTATCCACGTGATGGATTCGCTATGGCTTTTTTAACCTAATTATTAAAATCAAAGGAATAATAATGAGTACAAAATTATATACATACAAAAAAGAATTTACCTTGGAATCAGGCAGAAAAATAAATGAATTAACCATTGCCTACACCTCAATTGGTAAATTAAATGAAGCAAAGAATAATGTCATTTGGATTACACATGCTTTAACAGCGAATGCTAATCCTGAAGAATGGTGGAATGGATTAGTAGGGAAAGGAAAGTTTTATAATCCTGAAAAACATTTTATTATTTGTGTGAATGTATTGGGTTCCTGCTATGGTTCTACTGGCCCTTTGTCAATCAATTCAGATACCGGAAATACTTATCATCATGATTTTCCAACAATTACGATTAGAGATATTGTAAAGAGCTTAGATTTATTAAGGCTTCATTTAATGATTGATAAAATCAACACTTTAATAGGAGGATCTTTAGGAGGTCAGCAAGCAGTTGAATGGGCAATACAAAATCCATCAGTTTTTGAAAATTTATTTTTAATAGCTACCAATGCACAACACTCTGCTTGGGGTAGAGCTTTTAACGAAAGTCAACGTATGGCTATTAAGTCTGATCGAACTTGGTATTCTTATAGTGATGACGCTGGGTTGAGGGGTTTAAAAGCAGCAAGGTCTATTGCTTTATTAAGTTATAGAAATTATGAAACTTATAATTCAACTCAATTAGATAATGATGAATTGACTGACGGTTTTAGTGCAGCTAGTTATCAGAATTATCAAGGAGAAAAACTGACAAACCGCTTTAATGCTTTTTCATACTGGCATTTATCCAAAGCAATGGACAGCCATAATGTGGGAAGAGGAAGAGAAAGCGTTGCAAACGCATTAAGTCTAATTATAGCTAAAACATTAATAATAGCAGTTAGTTCAGATTTATTATTTCCAGTTGCCGAATCTAAAGTTTTAGCAGAGGGGATATCAAATAGTCAGCTTTCAGTTATTAATTCTTTATACGGACATGATGGGTTTTTGATAGAAACGGAACAATTAAAAAAAGAATTTGAGCAATTCTATGCTCAACATAAAAACAACATAAAAAAATTAAAACTAGCAGTATAATGGCAACAACAAATAAAATAAAACTATACGGATTTGGAGTAGTAGGACAAGGTTTTCAATCTTACTTATCTAAAAACGAAAGTGCTGAAAGATTACACACCATCATTGTTAAAGATGAAAAAAAGCAACGTAAAAGTGTACCCTCTATAATTGAAACGACTAACCCTAAAACATTAAAAGATAAGGATGCAGATGTTGTTATAGAACTAATAAGTTCTTCTGATGAAGCATATGGGATAGTAGCTGAAAATTTAGAAATTGGTAAAAATGTTATTTCTGCAAATAAAAAACTCATAGCAGAAAACTTAGCAGAATTAATAAAAATAGAACAAAAAAATAATGCGACATTCTTGTATGAAGGAGCTGTATGTGG
>JARGOE010000082.1:0-4579 GCA_029210015.1 Vicingaceae bacterium | reverse complement strand
TTTAATTGAATTATTAACTCAGACAGTTTTAAACAGGGAGGTGGAATTAGTTTAATTATGGAAGTTTTAACCTCAATATCAAAAAAGAAAATTGCAAAGTTAAATAAGAAGTACAATCAACTTTCTGTAGAGAAAAGGATAGAAGAATTGTATAAAGATTTTTTAGCAGACGAAGTGATGTTGACATCATCTTTTGCAGCAACTTCTGCATTTTTGTTAAGAGTCTTTTCAAGAGTAAATACAGATCAAAAAATATATTTTATTGATACAGGTTATCACTTTCAAGATACATTAGACTATAAAGTACATTTAACGGAGTTATATGGTTTAAACGTAGAGAGTATAGGAGCAGAAAAGTGGGAACATGATTTTACTACTTCAGATGAAACCTGGAAAAAAGATCCCAATTTATGTTGTACGGTTAATAAAGTAAAACCTTTAGAGTTGATAAAGGAACGATTTACTGTGTGGGTTTCTGGTTTAATGGAATGGCAATCTGACCACAGAGCTACTTTAGATATTTTTGAAGAGCGGGGAGGTATTTTAAAGTTTTATCCTTTACTAGATGTCACTAAAAAAGAAAGAGAAAAATATATTAAAGAAAACAAATTGCCTTTTCATCCATTAGTAGCAAAAGGATATTCATCAATAGGTTGTAAACATTGTACTCTTCCGGGAAAAGATAGGGATGGAAGATGGAATAACAATCCTAAAACTGAATGTGGGTTGCACTTATAAAGATATATTATGAAAATAAATTTAAAAAGAGTTAATCAGGCTTTTCATTATGAAGCTGAAACAACAGATAAAATAATCGTAAACATTGATGCTAACCCTGTAATTGGTGGAGAGGGAAAAGGTGCTCGGCCAATGGAATTGGTATTGATGGGTTTAGGTGGTTGTGCGAGTATTGACCTAAGCTTAATCTTAAAAAAACAGCGTCAAGAGTTGGTTGATTACCAAGTTGAGGTAGCTGCTACTAGAGATGAAACTCCTGCAAAAGCTTTTGAAAGTATTAACATCCATTTTGTTTTAACAGGAAGTTTAGATGCAGATAAGGTTGAAAAAGCCATAGAATTAACGCTAACTAAATATTGCTCAGTAGCATTGAGTTTAAATAAAGCAATAGAAATAACAGCAACATATACAATTAACTAAAATGAAAAATTTCGAGACACTAGCAATAAGAACACAAAGTGAACGTTCACAATTTAACGAACATTCAACGCCATTACATTTAACTTCTAGTTTTGTGTTTGATGATGCAGAACAAATGCGTGCAATGTTTTCTGACGAGGTAGAAGGAAATATTTACAGTCGTTTTTCTAATCCAAACACTACAGAGTTAATTGAAAAGATTTGTGCTTTAGAAGGAGCTGAAGCTGGTTGGGCAACAGCAACTGGAATGGCAGCAGTATTTACTACTTTTGGAGCATTGCTAAAGCAAGGTGATCATGTGTTGGCTTGTCGCTCTATTTTTGGCTCATCACATACTATTTTAACCAAAATTTTACCCAAATGGGGTATTACTTTTACTTATGTAGATATTGATGATACTGAAAACTGGAGTAAAGCAGTACAAGAAAATACTAAATTTGTTTTTGCAGAAACACCAACTAATCCTGGAGTGGACATTTTAGATCTAGAATGGCTAGGGAATTTTGCTAAAGAACATAGTTTATTATATGTAATTGATAATTGTTTTGCAACACCATATTTACAACAACCCATAAAATATGGGGCAGATTTGGTTATTCATTCAGCTACTAAATATTTGGATGGACAAGGAAGAGTACTAGGAGGTTTAATTGCAGGAAAACAAAACTTAATTGATGAGGTGCAAGCTTTTGCACGTCATTCTGGACCAGCATTATCACCATTTAATGCTTGGGTTATTTCTAAAAGCTTAGAAACTTTGGCTGTGCGTATGGATAGACATTCAGAAAATGCTTTGAAGTTAGCAACTTGGTTAGAAAATCATCCACAAGTTGAGTTAGTAAAATATCCGTTTTTACCATCACACCCTAAATATGGGGTAGCAAAAAAACAAATGAATGCAGGTGGAGGCATAGTTACTTTTATTGTAAAAGGAGGAGTAGAAAAAGGAAGGCAGTTTTTGGATAAACTGCAATTGGTTTCAATTACTGCTAATTTAGGAGATACTAGAACAATTGCTACACATCCTGCTTCAACTACACACTCAAAGTTAACTGAAGAAGAAAGACAAGAAGTAGGAATTGCTCCAGGTTTAATTCGTGTTTCAGTTGGGTTGGAAAATATTAAGGATATTATTGAAGATGTTGGGCAAGCATTAACATAGTTTATTCGTAGAGACTTAATCTTTGACGTAATTGGTTCATTTCAGATTCTAATTGCTGCATGCGGCTTATCATTTCGTTAATAACTCCTAAACCTTCAACATTTACCCCCAAATCATCGTGCAATCGGAATAAACGTTCTATTTCTGAAATTTCTTCTTCTAAAATATAATAATCGTTTTGCTTTTGTTTAGGAGCAATCACGTCAAACTCTATTAATTCATGAATAAACGAATCGTTAATAGGAGTGTGTTTGCAATATTGCTCAAGTAATATATATCCTTTATTTTTCATGTTATCTTAGTTTAGATAATTCAGTAAACAATTTTTTTTCTTTATCGGTAAGGTTTGTAGGTGTAGTAATGTTGTAGGTAACATAAAGATCACCAAATTGTCCATCCTTCTTGTAAATAGGCATTCCTTTGCCTTTTAGTTTTACTTTAGCTCCATTTTGAGTTTCGGGTTTTACCTTCAGTTTTACCTTCCCGTTCAGTGTATCAACTAAAAGTTCTCCGCCTAATAAAGCTGTGTATAGGTCAAGATCAACGGTTTGGTATAACTTATCACCTAATCGTTTAAAATTAGTATTATTGTTAATGATAAAAGTAATGTACAAATCACCTTTTGGGCCACCATTCATACCCGAACCACCATGTCCTTTAATTTTAATGGTTTGTCCATCGTCAACACCAGCGGGAATAGTTAAACGTATCTTTTTATTCCCTAAGCTAATGGTTTGTTTTTGTGTGGTTAGTATATCTGTAAGATTTAATTGCAAGGTAGAACGGTAGTCTTCACCCTTAAATTGGGAAGTTCTTCTCCCTCCACCTGAACTTCTTCCAGTACCACCAAACATCGATTCAAAAAAATCAGAAAAATCACTTTCATTAAAATCACCACTGTATTGTTGTCCGCCAGCATACTGTCTTTGCCCTCCTCCCTGTTGTTTAGCTTTTTCAAATTCATCAGCATGTTTCCAGTCTTTACCGTATTGATCGAATTTTTTTCGTTTTTCAGGATCACTCAATACCTCGTTAGCTTCATTAATTTCCTGAAACTTATTTTTAGCTTTCTCATCATTGGGGTGAAGGTCTGGGTGGTATTTTCGCGCAAGTTTTCGGTATGCTTTTTTTATATCATCGGCACTTGCACTTTTTGTAATTCCTAATATTTTGTAGTAATCTATAAATTCCATGTTTATTAAATAATTAAAACTTCAGTTTTAAAGTTAGGTTTGGAGTTTTAGATTAAAAATGATAAAAGTTTGTTTTATTAGCTAATAAGTTTTTTAGCTGAATCATTTAAAATTAATTAAACTTTAGTACTTATCAACTTTAAAGCTAAAGTTTACTTACTAACTTTGTGCTCTTAAAAAATACAAAATGGAAAAAAAAATTGCAATAATTGGTGCGGGTAATTTAGGTACATCTTTGGTAAAAGGTTTAGTAGATAGTGGAAGCTATCAACCTAATCAGTTTATTTTAACCAGAAGAAGTACAGCAAAATTAGCCACTTACCAAGAACAAGGATATGAAGTAACAGCAAGTAATACTGAGGCTGTTGCAAATGCTAACATTGTTATAATTGCAGTTTTACCCCAAAAGATAGATGTTGTTTTAGAAGAGTTAAAAGAAAGTTTAACTACTAATCATTTAGTTATACCTTTAGTATCGGGTGTTAAAGTAATAGACATTCAAAAAATTATTGGAAATGATATTCCTATAATTAGAGCAATGCCTAATACAGCCATAGCAATTCGTGAGTCTATGACTTGTATTGCTAATAACGAACAGTTTGCTACTTATATCCCTCAGGTAAAAGAATTGTTTGAATTAGTAGGGGAAACAATTGTTATTAATGAAGAACAAATGACTTCTGCCACTGCTTTATGTGCATGTGGCATAGCTTTCTTTTTAAGAGCTATTAGGGCAGCATCACAAGGAGGTAACGAAATAGACTTCCATGCCAATGAAGCATTAAAAATGGCTGCACAAACGGCTAAAGGAGCTGCGAGTTTATTAATAGCTAATAATTCACATCCAGAGGATGAGATCGATAAAGTAACCTCTCCAAAAGGGTGTACCATTGCAGGCTTAAATGAAATGGAACACAACGGTTTTAGTTCTTCCTTTATTAAGGGGATTACGGTTTCAGCAAAACAAGCTAGCGGACTTTATTTGGATAAAGACTAATCATTACAAAATAGCTTTCCTAACTTTGTACTATGAAATATATTGAAAAAGTACTTGAATTTGAACTAT
>JARGOE010000081.1:5754-9731 GCA_029210015.1 Vicingaceae bacterium | reverse complement strand
TGCATAGTGTACTGAGAGAAATCTATTCCTTCACCGTAAGGTCTAAATATTTCATTAACACCATCTCCATCTGGAGTAAAAGTGTTAGGAACATAGAAGATATAAATTCCATTAATAATTACTGTTCCTCTAGCAGTATCTTGACATCCATTTTGGTTAGTTACCGTTAATACTACAGGGTAAGTTCCAGGCTCCTCATTTGGATAAGTCTTAACAGGATCTGTTTCTGTAGAAGTATCAGGTGAAATACCACTATTGAACTCCCATAAATATGTTAAAGGCAATGCAGTAGACAGATTAGTGAATTCAATCTCTGTATTTAACACATCTGTAATAGGTGGCGTCATATAGAAGTTTGCATCAGGGTAATCATGAGGACATACAAAGTTAGGGTATGTAGTATCAACTATACAACCGTTAATAGTTGTAATAGTTAATGTTACATCATGACATACTGGTTTGTTAAATGTATGATTAACAGGATCACCATTAATTGTAGATCCATCAGAAATGTACCAAGATGAACCACCTATTAATGCAGCTGGAGTTGAAGTGTTTGTAAATTCTATTGTAATAGGGTAACAACTATCAGGCTTGTTTCTTACAAAACTAGGTGTTGGTAAATCCCACCAATATACATCAATACTTACACTATCAGCTGGCGTTGTACAGTTGTCCATTGCAACACCTATATAAGTAGTAGGTGAAGATGTAGGTGTAACATTAATCAATGGTCCACTTCCAATTAATACTCCATTGTCGTACCAGTCGTAATTATATCCTACTCCAGAACCACCTATTACACTTATGTCAAGGTTTGTACTTGATCCTGGACATATAGCAATAGAATCATCTAATGTGCTTGCAATTAAGTTTGGATAAAGACTTATACATACTTCTTGAGTATCAGATGTACATCCTTTAGGATCTAAAGCATAAACTGAATAACATGTTGGAGAAACTATTGGGCTCACTGTATGAGGACCATTTCCAGGTATTATAGTGCTATTAGATAAGTCAGTCCAATTAAGGCTATAAGGGCCTCCATTTCCACCTATTCCTGAAGCGCTGATTTGAATATTTCCATCGATACAAATTATGTCATCTGGAGTTAAAGATGTAATCTCTACTGAATCTGGTTCGTATAACCATATTGTAGTATCTGCAGAACATCCACTAGAGTCAACCATAGTTATCGTATAAGCTCCGGCAGGTAATCCCGTTAAAGAATCTAACATTCCAGTAGTTAAATTGTTGGTAGTTTGTAAAACATTTTGAGTAATACTATCTGTCCATGTAAAGCTTTGAACTTCACTACCAAAAACAAATACTGGGTTAATTACAATTTTTCCATCTGGCACATCCTTACAAGTCGGGTTGGTAACTGTAGGTATAGGTGGATAACAAACTCCACATAGTACCGTAACAGTTATAGAATCAACATCTGTACACCCACCAGCAGTATCAGTTACTGTTACCACATAAGTAGTTGGTGATTGAGGGAAAACTATAGGGTTTTGACTTGTATCTGTAATAATATTACTATTTGGTACCCAGCTATAGTCGAAAGCGTTAGGGTCCGGTATTGTTGGACAATGGTTTAGTCTTATGTTAGGTCTATTGACATTTGGCGCATACGGTGTGTTTAAAACACAACCAACAGCTCCATCAGTATAATCATAGAGTGTTCGCGCAACAGGAGTTGCTGTTTGAGCAACTGCATCAGTACTCGTCCAACTACCATTATCAAAACAAACTTCAACTAATAAGTTAGATATTCCATCCCACTCATAAGCTGTATTTAAAACGAAATTATTCCAACCAGCAAAAGTTACATAGTTTAATGGTGATGCTCCAACAGTGTATACTTGTGTTGCACCAGGGATAAATTGAGTAGCACCTACAAAGTCACTCTGAGGTACACACATCATACTAATAGTTAATCCAGTATATCCTTGTGTACTTGCTTTACTTGTGATATCAAAAGCTACTTCAGTGATTTTACCCCCCATAAAGCCCATTGCGTTAAGTTCTGCAGCAGTATAAATCATTTGTATTCGACTATCTTCAAAAAAGCCATAGAAAGGAGAAGGAGCATTACTAATGTTTGTTGTTCCTGTTCCAATTACTGATTGAGTAGTAGGGCCAGTACAGTTATTATTAACACTTGGGCCACATACAGCTGGAATTCCACCACCTAAATCTAGGTTAATTTGTAATGAATCTCCACAGTTAAGAGTAGTATCATTATTTAAAATATCAATATTAGGTGCTACAGCAGCAGCAACAGTAATAGATATTGTATCGTATTTAATACATCCGCCAGGGTTTGTTACTTGAACAATATATTGGTAAACACCAGGAACAGTAATGTTAGCTACTGGATTAGCAATAGTATCTGAACTTAAGTAAGTCGCAGGTGTCCACAAGTAGTTGTACCCTGGTCCAGCTGGATTAACAATAACATCTAATTGAACTGGATCCATTAAACAAGTTGTTGGTGAACTCTGTGTAGCAGTAGCTGTAAAATCAGGTACTACAGTTACAGTAACTGTATCTTTGTTTGTACACCCACCAGCTAAATTACTAGTAACAACATAAGTTGTAGTTGTTGTAGGGGATGCTACAGGGTTTGAACAAGGGTTACATGAGAAATTAATACCAACATTAATAGGAGGTCCTGCAATTGTTGTCCATGTAAATATAGATCCACCAGCTGCAGTAAGCTGAGCGGTTTGATTACCACAAATAGTAATGTCAGGATTTGCTACTGTACTATTTACAACATTAATTGCAATAGGGTACGTTGCTAGATTCTCTATAGGACACGAACCATCAGATACACCAATTGTAAATTGTGTATTAGGACTTGCTCCAACAGGAACCGTCCAACAAATTGTAAAGGTTACTGGATTTGTTCCGGAAGGTGTAACTGTTGCACCAGGCAAGGCAGTAAATAAGTTAGTATTATTACTATCTAGAGTTAAAGTGTCATTTACATCAGGGTCGGTAAAGGTAACATCAAAACAAATATTTTGACCTTCACAGACTTCTATTGTATTTGGATTAAGCAAAGTAGCATTTCCAGTTAAGTTGGTTAACCCTCCAGCTGGTCCGACAGGTGGCTGGCAATTAGTATTGTTAATTACTTCAAACTGAAAATCATGATAAATAAATCCAGTTAAAAGGCCATTAGCATCAAAAGCTTCGATTAAATAAGTAACAACAAAGTTTCCAATTGTAGGTTGGTTAAAAGTCATACAACCTGTCATAGGATCAAAAACTAAATTCTGTAATGGTTGTTGAGGTGTGTAGGGAGCAGGGTGAGTAATTGCTACAGCATTAGCTCCTAAGGGATTAACTAAAGAGTAATATAAAGAATCTCCATCAGGATCAATTGCGCCAGGACAATAAGTTTGAGGAACACCAGCACAAACGTAAGGTATTGGTGCTGCTGTAACAACAGGAGAGTTATCACATGGAGCAGTTGAAGAATTCATTCCACTATGAAAATACATAGTGTTACCACTTCCTCCATTAGTATTAGTAGAAGCATCTCTACAGCATAAACTAAATGCAAAATCCCAGGTATTACATGTGTCAGGAAGAGTCACAGTAGTTTGGTAGGTGTACATTCTTACTCCAGGAATTGTTCCTGCAGGGGTTGCACAAGCACTATTCCATAATTGATCTTGACAAATTTGTGATACTTCTTGCATTACACCTACTTGAGGCATTGTTAAAGTAGGGTTGGGTAAACCACACGTATTAGATATTGTCCCTGTATATGAAGTACCTAGAGTGCTTGGGCAACTAACAAACATTTGCATAGTCACTATATACTCATTAGGGTTACCTGTACATTGCCAAGTTAAATTACCGCCAGGAATATGTGAAGCGTATGAGCTTGAAAGCCCTGCTAACACTATTAATACTATTGATAAAATCTTTTTCATAATATATTTATATTAATGTAA
>JARGOE010000081.1:2976-5654 GCA_029210015.1 Vicingaceae bacterium | reverse complement strand
AGATATTCTGAATGCATTGCATTAAGTCTTCCAGATTGCATATAGCATTCTTCTGGTTTTTTTAATGTGGCTCTTTCTATAACTTGATTTATAGTTTTATCCCATTCTTTTTTCACATCTGTTAGGTCAATAGCAATACCTTCTTTAATAAGAATCTCATCAACTTCATTCATCTCAAACAAATCGCCTGTAAACTCCCATAAGTCATTAAGAGAAGTTTGAACTTTATTATGACTTTCTTCAGTACCATCACCAAGTCTTACTAGCCATTCAGAACTGTGTCTTAGGTGATAAGTAACTTCTTTTATTGACTTTGCAGCATGTGCCGAAATCATTTCATCTTTACTATTAACTAATGTTTGAAAAAGGTGGTAAAAAAATGCAGAATGAAGAAAATTTCTTACTACAGTGTCTCCAAAATGTCCATTTGGCCGTTCGGATAATAAAGTGTTATAAAACTCTCGCTCTTCCCTCCGGTAAGCTAAGTCGTCTTCAGTTCTACCATTGCCTTCTAATTCGCCTGCATATGTAAGCATTGTTCTTGACTGGCCAATTAAATCCAGCGCAATATTAGTCATTGCTATATCTTCTTCTAAGATAGGTCCATTACTGCACCATTCAGACATTCTTTGACCAAGTATTAGGCTTGAATCACCTAATCTTAAACAATAATTTATTAAAGCTTCTTTTGTAGTCATGTTTTTTTGTTTTAGTGGTTACTAAACCAATTTTATCTATATATGCTTAGCTCCTTCCGGCATTACATAATGAGTTGGATGCCTGTAAATTTTGTCATCTGAAGGCTCAAAAAAAGAACCATTATCTTCAGGCATTGATGAAGTAATTGCATTTAGTGGGACAACCCATAAACAAGTTCCTTCTTGTCTTCTAGTATACATGTCTCTGGCATTTTGCAAAGCCATTTCTTTATCTGTTGCATGAACGCTTCCAGCGTGTTTATGAGGGAGCCCAGGTTTACTTTGGATAAATACTTCCCAAACATCTCCTTGATTTTCTGTATTACTCATAATAAGTTTATTTTTATAATATTAATTAAGCAACTAATTGTTTTTCGTTTTGTTTTTTAGCGTAAGCAATAGCTGCTTTTCTAACCCATGCTCCATCATTGTGAGCTTTTTTATGATGATTAAGTCTTTGCTTGTTGCATGGTCCATGACCTTTTACAACTCGCCAAAACTCATCCCAGTCCATTTCTCCAAAATCATAATGACCGCGATCTTCATTCCACTTTAAGTCTGGGTCAGGTATAGTTAATCCAATAATCTCAGCCTGTTGAATTGTTTTGTCAATAAACTTTTGGCGAAGCTCATCATTGGTTTCGCGTTTTATTTTCCATTTCACAGCATTACCTGTATTTGGAGAGTCAGAATCATGAGGGCCAAACATCATAATAGATGGCCACCAAAATCTGTTTAATGCATCTTGAGCCATAGCTTTTTGCTCAGGAGTACCTTTTGCCATAGCTGCCATAATTTCATAACCTTGTCGCTGATGAAAGCTTTCCTCTTTACAAATTCTTACCATAGCTCTAGAGTATGGTCCGTATGAAGTTCTTTGTAAAGATACTTGGTTTACAATTGCAGCACCATCAACTAACCAGCCAACAGCTCCCATGTCTGCCCATGTTAAAGTTGGATAATTAAAAATGCTAGAATATTTTGCTTTTCCACTCTGCAATTCATCAATAAATTCATCTCTACTCTTGCCCAAAGTTTCTGCTGCAGAATATAGGTACTGACCATGACCAGCTTCATCTTGTATTTTTGCTAAAAGAACTACTTTAGCTCTTAAACTAGGAGCTCTACTAATCCAATTCCCTTCGGGTTGCATTCCAATAACTTCAGAATGGGCATGCTGTGATATTTGTCTTTGTAAATGTTTTCTATAATCATCAGGCATCCAGTCCTTAGGTTCTATCTTTATTTCAGCATCAATTTTTGCTTGAAACTCTTCTAGTTTTTTTAAGTCTTCCATCTTCGTAGATTTTTTTAAATTATCTAAGTACAAGTTTAATCAATTTATAAGTTTTTATTAGTGATTTTTATCAGTTCTTTATATTCATTTTAAGAATTCCACTTTTTGTTATAGATAAAACATTATTAAATTAGTACAAAATTGATATTTTTGCACTTCTAAAAATGATAACAAGTATGAGTCAATTTCAATCAATAAAAGTATTAGAAGTAAAGAAAGAAACATTAGACACCGTTTCGGTTGCATTTGAGAATGCTCAGAATATTGGGTATGTTGCAGGGCAATACATAACTATAAGAAAAGATATTGCAGGAGAAGATGTTAGAAGGTCTTACTCATTGTGTAGTGCTCCGCATGAGAATGATTTTAGAGTGGCTGTAAAGAAAATTGCTGATGGTAAAATGTCATCTTTTTTGAATGATGAACTTACAGCGGGTGACATTATAGAAATTATGCCTCCAATGGGTGGCTTTACATTGACTCCTGAGAATGATAAAGTTTATGTGGCTTTTGCGGCAGGAAGTGGGATTACGCCAATCATATCTATGATTAAGTCTGTTTTAGCAAAAAGTAACTCAAAATTTGTGTTGTATTATGGAAATAAAACGAGTGATGCTGCTATTTTTAAAAATGAACTAGATGAGTTAGCTAGTCAAAACACAGGTAGATTGTCAGTTAATTAT
>JARGOE010000081.1:0-2876 GCA_029210015.1 Vicingaceae bacterium | reverse complement strand
CGCAGATGACAGTTATAATGGATGGTGATGAGTATGAATTCGAATTAGCATCTGATGGAGACTTTATATTAGATGCATCTATGAGTCAAGGTGTGGATGCACCGTTTTCATGTAAAGGGGCAGTTTGTTGTACGTGTAAAGCCAAAGTTGTAGAAGGTAAAGCTGTGATGGAAATGAATTATGCATTATCTGATGAAGAGGTAGCAGAAGGTTTTATTCTATCATGTCAGGCACATCCAGCTTCAGAAAAAGTTGTGGTGGATTTTGATGTTATATAACATATTGTTTTCAACAAAACTATATTGAAAAGGCGCTGATTTATTAGCGTCTTTTTTAATAAGTAGTAGTTATTTTTGGTAAAAATGAAAAAGCTACTATATATATATGTATTACTAACTTTGATGTCTGCTTGTGGCAATAAGAAAGATATTGTAGTAGTAAACTCAAATTCAAATAAGCAAGTAGTCTCAAAATATGCTAAAAAGTTACAAGTCTCACAATCAAAAATAACAAACATTGTATTGTATGAGTTTATTGATGATTGGTATGGAACAGAATACAGGTATGGGGGGGTGAGTAAGGCAGGTGTAGATTGTTCTGGATTTTGTAATGTGCTATATAATAAAGTATATCAAAAGCAATTGCCTCGAAGCACTAAGGATATTGTTAAAACCATTAATAAAGTATCTCAAGATAAACTACAGGAAGGAGACTTAGTTTTTTTTAATATTTCAGGCAAAAAAAATTCTCATGTGGGCTTGTATTTGGTTAATAATTATTTTGTGCATGCAAGTACGAGTAAGGGGGTAATAATATCAAGTCTTACCAATCCATATTATAAAAAGGCATATAGTAAAGGAGGGAGTGTGTAATGAACATTTTAATTACAGGGGCAAGTAAAGGAATAGGTGCAGAATTAGTAAAACAATTTGCAGCTAATTCAAACAATAATATTGTGGCACTTTCTCGTAATCAAGAATTACTTTTACAACTAAAAGAATACTGCCAAAAAGAATTTAATAATATAATACATATATATAGTATAGATTTTTTGTCACCTAATTTCTCAAATCAATTACTAAGCATCCTAAAAAAAGAGAATTACACTTTTAATATAGTGGTAAATAATGCAGGGTATTTGTTAAATAAACCATTCATAAAACATACTCAAGAAGAAATTGAGAATATATTTAAAATTAATACTTATGTGCCAATTCAAATCTGTCAATACGTTATTGAGCAAAATAGCTCAGAGTCTTGTCATATTGTTAATGTAGGTAGTATGGGTGGGTTTCAAGGAAGTGTTAAGTTTCCAGGGCTATCTATATATAGTTCCTCAAAATCAGCATTAGCCAATTTAACAGAGTGTTTAGCGGAAGAATATAAAGAAACCAACATTAAAATAAATTGTTTAGCGCTGGGATCTGTACAAACTGAAATGCTAAACAAGGCATTTCCAAACTATGAAGCACAGTTTACTTCTCAGCAAATGGCAAATTATATCTTTAATTTCAGTCTTGAGGGAGGTCAATTCTTTAATGGTAAAACAATTCCTGTCTCAAAAACCACACCTTAGTTAAATTTTATTTACCTGTATTTCAGTGTGTAGCGAAAGTATTTAAAAATTAATTTGTATTTAACTTGCAGGAAATAAAAACCTGTCTACTTTTGCGTCCGCTTTGAGAACAACGGTTCTATATATAAAGCTTAAAAATACTGGTAAATACACATTGATTATAAGGAGCTTAAATAAATATTTTAAAAATAATTTATTTTTCACTTTGTAGTTAAATAATTAATCCTACTTTTGCATCCGCTTTCGAAACAACGGTTTCAAATCTGGAAGCAAAAATGGTTTAAATACAAGTTAGAAAAACTTCTTAGAAAAAATATTTTAAAAATAATTTATTTTTTATTTGGTTGTTTAAAAATTAGTTGTACTTTTGCCGTCCTCAAACAAGGAAATGTCCTTTAAAAAGTTTGAGAAAATAAAATAGAATTTATAGTTCTCTATATAATTATAGTGTTCTTTGAAAAAATTGAAGATAGATAAAAATTAGGTAAAATATCCTTGAGAAAAGAAATTCATTTCTTTCCATAAGTGAAATACTCTTAAATAATATTTAAGACAAATTACAACGGAGAGTTTGATCCTGGCTCAGGATGAACGCTAGCGGCAGGCCTAACACATGCAAGTCGAACGGTAACAGCAGAGCTTGCTCTGGCTGACGAGTGGCGCACGGGTGCGTAACGCGTATGCAACTTACCCATAACTGGAGGATAGCCTTTCGAAAGGAAGAATAATACTCCATAGTATTTCAAAGAGGCATCTCTTTGTTCTTAAAGCTTCGGCGGTTATGGATAGGCATGCGTCCTATTAGTTAGTTGGTAAGGTAACGGCTTACCAAGACTACGATAGGTAGGGGGCCTGAGAGGGGGATCCCCCACACTGGTACTGAGACACGGACCAGACTCCTACGGGAGGCAGCAGTGAGGAATATTGGTCAATGGACGAAAGTCTGAACCAGCCATGCCGCGTGCAGGATGACTGCCCTACGGGTTGTAAACTGCTTTTATATAGGAATAAACCCTCGTTCGTGATCGAGGCTGAAGGTACTATAAGAATAAGGACCGGCTAACTCCGTGCCAGCAGCCGCGGTAATACGGAGGGTCCAAGCGTTATCCGGATTCATTGGGTTTAAAGGGTCCGTAGGCGGGAAAATAAGTCAGTGGTGAAATCCTGCAGCTCAACTGTAGAACTGCCATTGAAACTGTTTTTCTTGAATATAGATGAAGTGGGCGGAATGTGTCATGTAGCGGTGAAATGCATAGATATGACACAGAACACCGATTGCGAAGGCAGCTCACTAAACTAT
>JARGOE010000080.1 GCA_029210015.1 Vicingaceae bacterium | reverse complement strand
TTAAAAGTTATTTTAGAAACTGGCGAGTTAGGAACTTTTGATAAAGTGAGAAAAGCAAGTGATATTGCTATGGAAGCTGGTGCTGATTTTATTAAAACCTCAACAGGAAAAATAAGCCCTGCAGCAACATTACCTGTTACATTGGTAATGTTAGAAGCAATAAAAGATTATTATTATAAAACCGGAATACAAGTTGGTATGAAGCCTGCTGGTGGTATTTCTAACTCTAAATTGGCTTTACAATACTTAATGCTGGTAAAAGAGACTTTAGGTAAAGATTGGCTGAACAACCAATGGTTTAGGTTTGGAGCAAGTAGCTTAGCAAACGATGTATTAATGCAATTGGTAAAACAACAAACTGGTATTTATCAGTCGAAAGACTATTTTTCAAAAGATTAAGATGGCAAAAAAAACAATACAAATAAACTTTGATACAGGTTGGGATTTAGCACCTGCGCCTGAAAGTACTGACCATATTAAAATCAACGAGCAATACAATTTGTTTATTGGTGGCAAATGGGTGAAGCCTAAATCGGGCAAATATTTTGCATCTATAAACCCTGCTACCGAAGAAAAATTAGCAATGGTTGCTGAAGCAAACGATAAAGATATTGATTCAGCAGTTAAGGCTGCTCGAAAAGCTTACGATACTGTTTGGAGTAAAATGCCTGCAAAAGAAAGAGGAAAATACATTTATCGAATTGCTCGTTTAATGCAAGAAAAAGCAAGAGAATTAGCAGTCATTGAATCCTTAGACGGTGGTAAGCCAATTAGAGAAGCTAGAGATATCGACATCCCTTTAGCTTGTGCGCACTTCTTTTACTATGCTGGTTGGGCTGATAAATTAGATTATGCTTTTCCTAACAGAAAACCAAAATCATTAGGTGTTGCAGGGCAAATTACTCCTTGGAACTTTCCTTTATTAATGGCTGCTTGGAAAATAGCTCCTGCTTTAGCAACAGGAAACACTGTGGTTTTAAAACCTGCAGAAACAACTCCATTAACTGCATTAAAATTAGCAGAAATCATTCAAGAGTCTGGGTTGCCAGATGGTGTTGTAAACATCGTTACAGGGGCCGCAGAAAGTGGTGCAGCATTAGTAAATCATAAAGATGTAGATAAAATTGCATTTACTGGTTCAACTGGTGTTGGCAAAATTATCCAAAATGCAATTGCAGGAACAGATAAAAAAGCAACTCTAGAGTTAGGAGGAAAAGCTGCCAATATCATTTTTGAAGATGCTCCTATAGACCAAGCTGTAGAGGGAATAATTAATGGGATATTCTTTAACCAAGGGCACGTGTGTTGCGCAGGTTCTAGATTATTTATTCAAGAATCTGTGTATGATGTTGTTTTAAGAAAACTAAAAGACAGAATGCAAGCATTGGTTGTTGGTAATCCTTTAGATAAAAACACTGATATTGGAGCTATTAACTCTAAAGAGCAATTAGCAACTATCAATAAATATTTAAAAATTGGTACTAAAGAAGGTGCTGAAATCTATCAACCAGAATGCTCAATTCCTAAAAAAGGGTATTGGTGTAAACCAACATTATTCACTAATGTTTCTCAATCTAATACCATTGTTCAAGAAGAGATTTTTGGGCCTGTTTTAGCCATTCAATCTTTTAGAACGGTTGATGAAGTAATTGAAAAAGCCAACAATACACCTTATGGTTTATCTGCTGGAGTATGGACAGACAAAGGTTCAAAAATGTTCAATTTAACATCTCAGCTTAAAGCTGGAATTGTTTGGGGGAACACTTACAATAAGTTTGACCCAACCTCTCCTTTTGGAGGGTTTAAAGAAAGTGGTTTTGGTCGTGAAGGCGGATTACATGGATTGAAAGCATATCTAAAATTTTAAATTATGGAAAGAGTGGAAGTTTTAAAAACTTATAAAATATATATTGGAGGAAAATTCCCTAGAACAGAATCTGGAAGATATTATTCTCCTGAAATTAATGGTAAATCATTAGGCAACATTTGTCATTCTTCTCGTAAAGATTTTAGAAATGCTGTAGTAGCTGCAAGAAGTGCTTTTGGAAGTTGGTCGGGAGCAACAGCTTACAATCGAAGTCAAGTAATGTACCGAATTGCAGAAATGCTTGAGGGTAGAAAAGCTCAATTTGTTGCTGAATTAATTCAACAAGGAAGCTCAAAAATACAAGCAGAAAAAGAGGTAATAGCTTCTATAGATAGATTGATTTACTATGCTGGCTGGTGCGATAAATATGCTCAAGTTTTTAGTGCGGTTAATCCTGTTGCTTCATCTCATTTTAACTTTACTACTCCTGAACCTACTGGTGTAGTTTCTGTTGTTGCCCCAGAAGATTCCGGTTTATTAGGTTTAGTATCAGTAATTGCCCCAGTTATTGCTTCTGGATCTTCATGTATCGTAGTTGCTTCAGAAAACAAGCCCTTATGTTCTGTAACTTTTGCTGAAGTTTTAAACTCCTCTGATGTTCCTGGTGGAGTAGTAAATATATTAACTGGAAAACGAGGTGAATTACTAAAACACATGGCTTCACACATGGATGTAAATGCTTTTTTATATGCTAATAACAATAAGAAAGAAGAGTTAGAAATTCAGAAAGAAGCTGTAGAAAATTTAAAGCGAGTAGTTATTAAAGATTTCTCTAAGCCTTATAGTGATGAGCACGAAACTCCTTATTACATTGAAGATTTTTTAGAGATGAAAACCACTTGGCACCCTATCGAGAAAATTGGCGCAAAAGGAAGCGGATATTAATTCGCCATCTTTTTAATAAAGTTAATCGTATTGATTAAGATTGTACTCTAAACCAATTAGATGTCAGAAGATTTTCTTATAAAAAGACACTTAGCTAAAACAATGACTTGGCGTATAGTAGGCACTATAGACACCATGATTATTGGCTGGTTGGTTTCTGGGGAGCCTCTTATTGGACTATCTATTGGTGGAACAGAAGTAATTACGAAAATGATTTTATACTTTTTACATGAGCGTACTTGGTTTAAATACGGTTACAAGAAAGATGAAAAAGGCAAAAATATTATGTCTATAAAGCGTCACCTTTCTAAAACAGTAACTTGGCGTGTTATCGGAACTATTGATACAATGCTTTTGGCCTGGCTTATTTCAGGGGACCCAATGACAGGTTTAAAAGTTGGGGGGATTGAAATATTAACAAAAATGATTCTATATTACTTACATGAACGTGCTTGGTATAAATTTGATTTTGGTGTAGATAAAAACTAATAATTATGAATAGAGAAGATTGGTTAATTCAAATAATAAATGCTTCAATTAAAGGTGGGCAAGAAATTTTAGAGGTATACAACTCTGATTTCGCTGTAGAGCAAAAAGATGACAAAAGCCCTTTAACTGAAGCTGATAAAAGAGCTCATTTAGCAATAGTAGCTGAATTAGAAAAAACAGGGTTGCCAATTTTAAGTGAAGAAGGAAAACATATGGATTATTCCGAACGAAAAGGTTGGAATCAATTTTGGATGGTAGATCCATTAGACGGAACCAAAGAATTTGTAAAAAGAAATGGTGAGTTCACCGTAAATATTGCTTTGATTGAAGCTGGTAAGGCATCCATGGGTGTAATTTATGTGCCTGTAACTAAAGACCTTTATTTTGCTGACAAACTAGCTTACAAAATTGAAAATTTTGATACTAAAGTTACTTCAATAAATGCATTATTGGGGAATGCAGACCAACTGCCTCTATCACAAACCAGAAAAAATTATGTGGTTGTTGGTAGTCGCTCACATATGAGTGAAGAAACTGAGGCTTTTATTAATGAGCAAAAATCCAAACATAGCGAAGTAGATATCCTATCTAAAGGAAGTTCATTAAAACTATGTATGGTTGCTGAGGGGGCTGCTGATGCATACCCAAGGTTTGCTCCAACTATGGAGTGGGATACTGCTGCAGGACAAGCAATAGTAAATGCTTCTGGTGCTAAAGTAATTAATTGGGACACTAAAGAATTAATGCAATACAACAAAGAGAATTTACTAAACAGCTGGTTTTTAGTAAGTAGAGATTAATCAAACAAAGCTTTAAGTTCTGTAGCATCAGCTGCTTTCATTTTTCCAGCCAAGATTAAACTTAATTGTCTTCGCCTAAGAGCTCCTTCATACCTTTTCTTTTCTTGTTCTGTTTCAGGAATTAATTCTGGAGCAGCAATTGGGCTACCCATTTGATCAACAGCAACAAAAGTGTAAATAGCATCATTACATTTTGTTTTAGCTCCAGTTCTATGGTCTTCAACAAACACTTCAATTACTACCTCCATAGAAGAATTAAAACACCTAGAAACCTTAGCTTCTAGGGTAATAATATCTCCTAATTTTATTGGATGATTAAAAGAAACATTATTTACAGCAGCTGTTACCACTATTCTGTTAGAGCATCTATGAGCCGAAATAGCTGCACAAATATCTAACCAATGCAACAACCTACCCCCCATTAAATTTCCTAATGTATTTGTGTCATTTGGCAAGACCAATTCAGTCATAATTGCCTTTGTCTCTTCTGCTGTTTTTGTTTTCATAATACAAAGTTAGCGACAATTAGCTTAGGATATAAAAAGATAAACTATAAAATTACAACTCATCTAAAAAATCCCTTAGCAAACGAAAGCAATCTTCAAATTTGGTAAGCGGAAGAGTTTTTGCAACATCCTCTACATCATGATAAGCAGAAATTCCTCCTAAAGTATAAAGAAAAAAAGAAGGTATCCCTTTTTCAGTAAACCAATAATGATCACTATTTGCAGCTTTCCCTCGTTTTTTAATAATTGGAAGATAATTACTATATGTATTAAGGCTATCTAATACTTTAAACTGCTCAGGAAATATGGCTGCATTTACTACCATTGCTCCATCATCTCCTGTACCGAGCAAATCTAGGTTCATAACAAAGTTAATTTGCTCTAAAGGGAATAACGGGTTCTTTACATAATGTTTTGAACCTAATATCCCAACTTCTTCAGCTCCAAATAACATAAACACTATTGTTTTTTTTGGCAACTCTTTATGGGTATAGTGGTATGCTAAGTTCAACATCATTGCTACTCCACTAGCATTATCATTAGCTCCAGGAAAATAAACATCCTTTCCCATTCTCCCTAAATGATCGTAATGTGCAGATACAACAATAAAAGAATCAGGGTGTTCTACTCCCTTGACATATCCGATGACATTTTGAGAACGAAAATTTCTTTCAAATTTTTGGTCAATCTCTAATGTAATACTCCTATTTTTTCGAGAGATTTTATCTCTTAGTACTCGCAAAACACCAAAATCATTATAAGTTTGTGATAGATGGTGAGTCAATTTTTTATTCTCTAAATTTATTACTCCCGCAGCACCAAAGACATTAAGTTTGAGTAATTGAAACGTCTCATCATTTTTGTCAACTCCTTCATCATCAATTACTATAAACTTATCTGCGAAAAAATTGAGAGTTACTAACTTTTTAAATTCTTTCTTATTAGGAACATTCTTTTTGTTGTACCAAACCAATTGAAAAGTACCTCCTACAGCTCCAGAATGTGGTTCTACCAAATAGTCAACTCCAGCAGTCAACTTTTGTCCATCAATACTAACAGAGACTTTGCCAGGAAAGGTATTAATGTTATATCTAAAAGATTGGAAAAAAGTATCATTAAATGACTTTAAGTGATTCCTTTTAAATTCATTTTTTAAAAAATCAGCTGCTTTTTTTTCGCCTAAATCTACAGCTCCTCTACCACCAAAATAAGGTGTTGTCAGAGTATCAATAATAGTTTTAGCATAATCTATGTTTTGAGTTTTTGCAAAAAATGGGGTAAAGACTATTATTAGTATTATTCCTTTTTTAATCATTTATATAAAAATCTTCTTTCTACCAAGTTGGTGAAAGACAAAACATTTTCATCTTCAACATCCCAATTTCTTTCAGAACCAATACTTATCAATATTGCTTTTGCTTCCTCAAAATTGTTAGAGGAGTCAAGGTTTTTTACCACTTCATTAAATGCTCCCATGTCCTTTCCAAAAAGTTCATTAGCATATAGATATCTATCATTTAAAGAAAAAGCATCTACTAATTTAGAAATTGGTAATTGTTCAATATTGGTAATAGGTGTTGTAATTTCTTGCTCATCTATAATTTGATCTTTTACATCTTCAGATTTTTCTTGTATGGAGTTTTCTACTTCTTTCTCTTCAATAACAATTTCTGATTGAATATTAAATTCCGGGGTTTCCTTTTCAACTTCATTAATAACATTTTCCTGCTTCTGAACTAATTGCCTTTTCTGTTGTTTATCTTTTTTAATCTGCTTCTCTTCTTCTTTAATTAAATGCTTAAGAATAATCAAAGTCTCTTGCATTTTATTGATTTTTGTTAGTACATAGCTAATTTCTAATGAAGGTATTTGCCTATTTCCAGAATAGTTGCTAGAATGATCAACAACATTGTCTAATAAATCATTTAACTCTTTGCGCAATTGTTCTATTTCCATAATTTAGATGCGAATTATATCGTTAGCATAAAACTAATAAAAAATTCTAACAGCAAAAGTTAGCCTATTATTATTTAAATAGAATGTTTTTAGAAAACAACATCAACTCATCAAAAAAGAAAGGCTGGATAGAAGTAGTTTGTGGCTCTATGTTTTCTGGTAAAACAGAAGAGTTAATCAGACGAATGAAACGTGCTCAATTTGCTAAGCAAAATGTTGAGATTTTTAAACCAGAAGTTGATACTCGATATGATGAAGAAATGGTTGTTTCTCATGATGCAAATGAAATTCATTCTACACCCGTTCCGTCTTCCTCAAACATTCTAATATTAGCAAACAATGTTGATGTGGTTGGGATAGATGAAGCTCAATTTTTTGATGATGGTCTAGTGGCTGTCTGTAATCAATTAGCTAATAGTGGTGTTAGGGTTATCGTTGCAGGATTAGATATGGACTTTAAAGGGGTCCCTTTTGGCCCGATGCCAGCTATAATGGCCTGTGCTGAATATGTTACTAAAGTACACGCTATTTGTATGCAGTGTGGAGAATTAGCAAATCACTCTCACCGTTTTTCTAATAATGATGCGCTTGTGCAATTAGGTGAAACTGAAGACTACCAACCCTTGTGCAGAAAATGTTTTCATGAACAAACTAAATTATAAAAGATTAAAAAATTAATTTACGATACAACCCTAGAAGTTGACCTCAACAACCTTATTGAGAATTATCGCTATTTTAAATCTTTGGTTAAACCAAAAACCAAAATGATGGTTATGGTTAAGGCTTTTTCTTATGGACTAGGAACTTATGAGGTTGCTCAAGCATTAGAACAAGAAGGAATAGATTATTTAGGTGTTGCAAACATTTTAGAAGGTGTTGAAATTAGAAAGTCTGGGGTAAAAACTCCAATTATGGTAATGAATCCTGAGACTGCTAGTTTTAAATTAATGCTAGAGCACAATTTAAGTCCTGTGATTTTTTCATTTTTAAACCTAACTACATTTATTAATGAAGTTAAAAGTAACAAGCTTAATAACCCTTATCCTATTCAAATTAAAATTGATACTGGAATGCACCGCTTAGGGTTTAATCCAAATGAAATTGAAGAGTTAATCTTAGCATTAAAAAATAATGAAGAATATGTAAAAATAGAAAGTATTTTCTCCCATTTAGCTGCTAGTGATGAGTCTAACCATGACTCATTTACTGATCAACAAGCTACTTTATTTGAAAACACTACATCACAATTCAGTGCGAATTTTAATTACCAGATAGATCGTCACTTATTAAATACCAATGGAATAATTCGTTTTGCAAAATATCAATACGAAATGGTTCGTTTAGGAATTGGACTTTATGGTGTTTGTGCTGATACAGAGACACAGAAGAAATTAAAAACAGTTAGCACCCTGAAATCTAAAATATCGCACATTATAAAGGTCCCGAAAAATGATACAGTTGGATATAACCGTAAAGGGACTGTAGATAAAGATAAAACTATCGCAACCATTCCTTTGGGCTATGCTGACGGTTTTAATCGATTATTAAGTAATGGAAAATGGGAGGTATTAGTTAAAGGCCAAAAAGCTCTAATTATAGGCAATATCTCAATGGATATGAGCATGATTGATGTTTCTAATATTGATTGCCAACCGGGTGATGAGGTGGTTGTTTTTGGCGAGCAAAATACCATCTCTGATATGGCGACTCGTATTAAGACAATCCCTTATGAATTGTTTACTATAATATCCCCGAGAGTAAAAAGGGTTTTTTATAAAAAATAAAAAAATGTTGATTAGATACCTCTTTTTAATATCCTGTTTTAGCTCTCACTCTTTTTAAAGTTTCCTGAGCAACTTTTCGAGCTTTCTCAGCACCTACTTTAAGTTGGGCATCTATTTCATTCTTGTTTTCCATAAAGTAACTAAAACGCTCTCTTTCTGTTTTAAATTTCTCACATATCAACTCAAACAGAGCTTGTTTAGCATGTCCATAACCATAGTTTCCGCCCACATAATTAGCTCTCATTTCAGCAATTTGCTCGTTAGAAGCTAATAGTTGATATAATGCAAAAGCATTGCAAGTATCAGGATTTTTAGGCTCCTCTAATGGGGTGCTATCAGTCTCAATCCCCATTATTTGTTTTCTTAACTGCTTATCGGTTAAAAACAAGTTAATGGTATTGTTTCTAGATTTACTCATCTTTTCACCATCTACTCCAGGAATCAACATAGTATCCTCTTGAATTTTTGCACCTGGCGGAACCAAAGTATCACCCATCTTGTTATTAAATCTATTCGCAACATCTCTAGCCATTTCTATATGTTGTAATTGATCTTTCCCTACAGGAACCTGTTCAGCATCATATAGCAAAATATCTGCTGCCATTAACATTGGGTAAGAAAACAACCCTGCATTTACATCTT
The DNA here is from genome assembly GCA_029210015.1 of Vicingaceae bacterium. GTDB lineage: Bacteria > Bacteroidota > Bacteroidia > Flavobacteriales_E > Vicingaceae. The sequence goes on along the minus strand of JARGOE010000080.1, from coordinate 1,037 downwards.
CTAATCGATCAGCTTTATCTTTAAATGAATGAGCTAGTGTTAACCTCTGATAAGGATAGAAGCAACTCAAATACCATGTTAATTCTGTTACTTCTGGCACATCAGACTGACGATAAAATACTGTTTTATTTACATCTAAACCAAAAGCTAACCATGTAGCAGCCACAGCATAAGTGTTTTCTCTTAACTCATTGCCATCTTTTATTTGAGTTAAAGAGTGCATATCTGCAATAAACAAAAACGATTCGTTGTTTTCATCTTTACTCATTTGTATTGCGGGAACAATCGCTCCTAATAAATTACCTAAGTGTGGAACTCCTGTACTTTGTATTCCTGTTAAAATTCTTGCCATAGAGCAAAAATAGTGTTTCTTTTAGTTTGATGAATAATGCTTTATTATTTTTTCTAAACCGTTCTATTCATAACTTTGTCTGCTTAACTATGAAAAAAATAGGTGAAATATTAGGTGGAATTTGGAAGATTTACGCTGGCTTAGTGTTAAGTCTTAGCTTAGTTTTACTTTACCCAGTCTATGCTATTTTATTATCAAAAGAGGCTTGGTTTAATAGTGCTCTTAAACTATTAAGGGTTCATACTTGGCTAATTTTACTCTTTGTTGGAATATATGTGAAAGTTGAGAACAAGCATTTTTTAAAATCGTTAAAAAGTGCAGTAATAACTCCCAACCATTCTTCTTACCTAGATATTTTAGTGCTTTATCAAACCATTCCAAACTACTTTGTTTTTATGGGTAAGCATACCTTAAAAACAATCCCCATCTTCAATATTTTTTTTAAAGACATGAATATTGCTGTTAATAGAAAAAGTATAATGTCAGGTAAAGAAGCTTTAAAAAGATGTGCCCAGCAATTAGAAAAAGAAAACAGTGTAGTCCTATTTCCCGAAGGAACAATTCCTGATGACGCACCAAATATGTTACGATTTAAAAGTGGTGCTTTTAAACTAGCAATAGAGCAACAAAAACCAATTGTGCCAATAACATTTTTAAGTAACTACAAAAGACTTCAGTTAAGTGG
>JARGOE010000079.1 GCA_029210015.1 Vicingaceae bacterium | reverse complement strand
CAATGGGAAAATTTTCAAAAAATAGCAGAATCGCTTTAAATAAAAATTATTTATCTAAATAGTTATATTTGAACTATGAATAATCAACCTTACATTATTGATTTTAATAAAATTGGTGCTCCATCTTTAGGTTACATCTCTGTAGCCGAAAAAGATAACTTACCATTTTTACCCAAACGAATTTATTGGACCTATTTTACTCCAGAAGATGTAGAACGAGGAGGCCATGCACATATTAATTTAGAACAAATATTAGTTGCTGTTGCTGGAAAAGTAGATTTAAAAATAGAAATGATAACCGGAGAAGTTTTTGAATTTATACTAGACTCACCTCATAAAGGAGTTTATATTCCTAAAAAAAGTTGGCGTACCATGAAGTACACCCACAATGCTGTACAAATGTGTATTGCTAGCATTGAGTATAGCGAATCTGATTATATCAGGGATTATAATGAATTTTTAAACTTATCAAAATAATGTTCATACATCAATTAGCAGACGTTCAAACAACTAGTATAGGTGATAAAACATCAATATGGCAGTTTGTAATAGTTTTGCCTGATGCTATTATAGGGGATAATTGTAATATTTGTAGCCATTGTTTTATAGAAAATGATGTTACAATTGGCAATAATGTAACTATTAAAAGTGGTGTTCAAATATGGGATAACACTTTAATTGGAGATAATGTTCACATAGGTGCAAATGTTACCTTTACTAATGATAAAATTCCTAGATCCAAACAATATAAAAGTAAATGGGATAAAACACTTATTTCTGAAGGTGCTAGTATTGGAGCCAATTCAACTTTAGTTGCAGGTATTGAGATAGGCAAACATGCTTTAATTGGCGCAGGTAGTGTAGTTACCAAAAACATAGGCCCATATGAAGTCTGGTATGGGAACCCCGCAACTAAAAAAGGTTATATAACAAAAGATGGCGAATTAATTGGACTTGATTTAAAATCTAAAGACACTAATAAAACCTATTCATTTATAGAAAATAAAATAGTAGCAAATGATTAAGTTTCTTGATCTTCAAAAAATTAATCTTCAATATAAACCAGAAATTGAAGCTTCACTTTTATCCGTTTTTAATAGTGGTTGGTACTTACATGGAGAAGAAAATCAAGCATTTGAAAAAAATTTATCAAATTACCTTAATGTTCCTTTTGTTATAGGTGTTGCAAATGGATTAGATGCTTTACGACTTATTTTAAAAGCCTATATTGAACTTGGTGTTATGAATGAAGGAGACGAAATTATTGTTCCTGCCAATACATACATTGCATCTATATTAGCTATTACTGATAATAAATTAGTTCCTGTATTTGTTGAGCCATCACTAGAGAATTATAACATAGATATATCTAGAATTGAACAGAAAATCACAAAAAAAACAAAAGGGATAATGATTGTTCATTTATATGGACAAATTATTTTTAGCAAGGAGCTAAATCTTTTAGCAAAGACACACAACTTACAACTGATTGAGGACAATGCACAAGCAATTGGTGCTGAATGGGAAGGTATAAAATCAGGTAATTTAGGAGATGCTGCTGGGTTTAGTTTTTATCCTGGTAAAAACTTAGGAGCCTTAGGTGATGGCGGGGCTGTTACCTGTAAAGATGAGAAATTGGCAAAAACTATTAGAGCTATTGCTAATTATGGCTCGAATCAAAAATATAACAACATTTATAAAGGATTAAACAGCAGGTTAGATGAATTACAGGCAGGTATTCTCAATGTTAAATTAAAATATATTGATGCTGACAATCAAAAAAGAAGGTTAATCGCAAAAAGATATTGTAATGAAATTAAAAACTCCAAAATTATACTTCCAGTTTATCCTAATAAGGAACTACAGCATGTATGGCATTTATTTGTGATAAGAACAAGTAATAGAAATAAACTTCAAACTTATTTAAATGAAAATAATATTCAAACACTTATTCACTATCCTATTCCACCTCATCAACAAAAAGCATACAAAGAATATAATACCATTTCTTTACCTATAACTGAACAAATTCACCAAGAAGTATTGAGCTTACCCATTAGTCCAGTTATAACTGAAGATGAAATTAATGCCGTGATAAGAATTATTAACAACTATAATGGTTAAGCCTTTGAAACAAAAAGTATTTAACTTCTTATTCACTTATACAATTAAGCTATTACATAAAAACAATATTCTAGGTGTTTTCTGTGGTAAAATCATACAATTTTTAACAAAAAACAAATTTAAAATAGTTAGAAGAGACTACTTAAACACAATACCATCAAGGGTTACATTAAAAGGTGAAGAAGAAAGCTATGTAATTGAACCATCAGAAATAAATAAACCCGCTAGTAAAATAAATAAAACGCTAACAAGTTTAGGATATAATATTGTTAGAAACGCCATAGTTGATGGACATTCTCCATTCATAATGATTAATAATACGCTATACAAACAAAAATATTACACAGGACACTCCGAAAAAGAAGTAAGTTATAAAACTAAATTAGTCTTACAAACAACTTCAAACTATGCATTTATAAATTGTCAAAAACCAATAAAAATAATTGAAAAGGGTATTTTTTTAGGTGGTAGTTGGCCATACAATTGGTATCATTGGGTAATAAATATACTTTCAAAAATTGAGCTTTTAAATTACTTACCAAAAAAATACCATAACTACCCTATTTTAGTTCCTCAAATTATTAGAAGCTTACAAAATCATCAATCTCTTCTTAAAAAAGTATTCAAAAACAATACAATTATCTATTTAGATGAAAATAATTGGCATAAAATAAATGAGGTAATATGGCTAGATTCTCCAGCAATTAATATCCCACAGTTTAAAGATTTACCAACAGGTATTAAACTAATGGATATTAATATTCACTGGGATATAATGAAAGCATATCAAGATAGATTGGTTTCATTAATAAAAATCAAGCAATCAAAGTATAAAAGAATATTTTTAGCCCGTAAACAAGAAAAAAGAACTTATAATCAGGATGAAGTGTTTGAAATGCTTAAAAAGTATAATTTTACAGCGATTTATTTAGAAGATTTAACTATTTCAGAACAACAAAACATAATAAATGGAGCTAATTTTATTACTGGTCCAACAGGGGCTGCATGGACTAATTTAATTTTTTGTAAAGAAAATACAAAAGCACTTATTTGGATGCCAGAAGTTGTAAGAAATGAAAGCGACTTTGCTAATTTAGCTTATCTTTCAAACAGCACCTTAACTCATTATTATTTTCCTTGTAAAGCTAAAAGTTGGACAGAATTTATGCATCAGGAATGGAGAACTACAATTGATGTGAAAGAATTAGAAGAAATTTTAATAAAAATGCTTGCCAAAAAAGATATTAATTAAACATATCAGCCTTTAACCATTTTAAATCGTATAACCTACAACAAACAATTGTGATATTTAAACTTTTAATAATTATTTCTTTTTACAATGTGGGAGATTTCATACAAGAATCACTTGATAATGTTTCTGCTTCCCTCAACAGAAATGACTATGAAATAGTAAATAATGGAATAAGTAATCAAACGACATTACACCTTTTAAATAGTTTGAAATGTTTTTTAATTCACTAGATTTCGCCATATTTTTACCAATAGTTTTTACTATCTATTGGTTGTTTAAGAATCACTTTAAGATTCAAAACTTAATTGTTGTAATTGCTAGCTATGTCTTCTATGGATGGTGGGATTGGAGGTTTCTTTCTTTAATTTTATTTAGTTCCTTAGTTGACTACTTTGTTGGTTTGTCGTTATCCAAGCAAGAAACTAAATTTAAACGTAAAGTATTACTCTGGACTAGTATTGTTGTTAATCTAGGCTTCCTCGGTTTCTTCAAGTATTATAATTTCTTCCTTGATAATTTTGTTGATGCTTTTTCCTTCTTTGGTTATTCTATAAAAACCAATTCTTTAAACATCATTCTCCCTGTCGGTATTAGTTTTTACACCTTTCAAACCTTAAGTTATACCATTGATGTTTACAAAAGAAAGCTTGAGCCCACTAAAAATTTTATAGCTTTCTCTGCTTTTGTTAGCTTCTTCCCACAATTAGTTGCCGGACCAATTGAAAGAGCTACTCACCTCCTACCTCAGTTTTATAAAAAGAGAGTTTTTGATTATGGTCTAGCTGTTAACGGTCTTCGTCAAATTTTATGGGGCTTATTTAAAAAAGTTGTAATTGCTGATAATTGTGCTGAACATGCCAACTTTATATTTAATCATTCTCCCGATTTATCTGGCAGCACACTTTTAATAGGGGCTATATTCTTTACCTTCCAAATCTATTGCGATTTTTCTGGATACTCTGATATTGCTATTGGTACCTCTAGATTATTTGGGTTTGATTTAATGAAAAACTTTGCTTTCCCTTATTTTAGTAGAGATATAGCCGAATTTTGGAGAAGGTGGCATATCTCTCTTTCTACTTGGTTTAGAGACTATCTATATATCCCTTTAGGAGGTAGCAGAGGTGGTACTTGGTCTAAGGTGAAAAACACTTTTATTATTTTTATTGTTAGTGGATTTTGGCATGGTGCTAATTGGACATTCATTGCTTGGGGGACTTTAAATGCAATTTACTTCTTACCTCTTTTATTGAGAAAGAAAAATAGAAGGTATCTTGAAGTCGTTGCCTATGACAAAACCCTACCTTCTTTCAGAGAAATTCTTAATATCGGAATTACATTTAGCTTAACTGTTTTTGCTTGGATTTTCTTTAGAGCTGAAAATATTAACCATGCTTTCGATATTATTAAGTCAATCTTCTCAAATTCTTTGTTCAGTATTCCTCACTTTAGCAATTCAGATATTGCCTTAACTACTGTTTTTCTAACATTTGTTTTTATACTTATAGAATGGTCTGGAAGAAATCAAGCATTTGCTATAGAAACATTTGGTTTAAGGTGGAAAAAAATATCTAGACTATTATTTTACTATTTATTAATCTTTTCAATATTCTACTTTACTGGTAAAGAACAAGAATTTATTTACTTTCAGTTTTAATGAATAGGTTCATACTTCATACTACCCTTTTTCATACACCAATAATATTAATTTTCATATTACTGGAACTTTATGCATGTTTACCTAAAACCACTTTTAATCAAAAAGCAAATTATATTAATAAGCATAATGATGTTAGTACCCTAATACTAGGCTCTTCTCATAATCAAAAAGCATTTAACCCTGAACACATCGATAAAAAGGCTGTTAATTTAGCATTTGGATTTCAAGATTATGAATTGGATTCAGCCTTACTTAATAGGTATTTATCCAAACTTAATAAACTCAAATATTTAGTATTAGAAATAGATTATCACTCTTTAGAGTATTGTAACCAATCTGAATATTTTAGATATGGATGGTACTATTATTATCACAACATAAACTTAACTAATCTTCCTATTTACTATAGGTTTTCTCTTTATATTTCATCTCCTAATTTTTTTAATAAAAAAATACAGAAACATAAACTAGCTATTTTCAACCAACCTATTAATAAAGATAGTTTTATAACATCTAATAACTTTAAAACTGAATATTTTTCTCGAAAAAGATATAACTTAGAGAAAATAATTAAATCCGCTAAAAAGCGATTTGAAAAAAAACACATTTCTGAGATTTCTACATACAACTTTAACAAAAATTCACAGATACTAGAAAAGATGATTGAAACCTGTGTAGAGAAAAATATAATTCCCATATTAGTATCAACTCCTTTACATAAAAGTTTTTATGTCTTAAAAAATAAAAAAAAGGATTTGAGAAGAAAAAAACTTATTGATAAGTTACTTTTAAAATATAATTCCTTAAAATATTTGGACTTAGAAAATGATAGTAGATTTAATACTCGTGATTTTTCTGATGAAGACCATTTAAATGTAAATGGTTCAATTAAAACAACTAACATATTAAACAAAACATTAAATACAATACCATAATGAATCCCAAAGTTTCTATCATAATCCCTTGCTATAATATGGGAGCATACCTTCAAGAAACGCTTGACAGTGTTACCTCCCACCCTAATAAAGATGATTATGAAATAATTATTGTAAATGATGGTTCTACAGATGAAGCCACTATAAATCTTTTAAGCGAGTTAGAGAAAAAAGGTTTTTCTGTGCTAAATCAAGAAAACCAAGGATTAGCAAAAACCAGAAACAATGGAATTAAATTAGCTAAAGGCAATTACATTTTACCTTTAGATGCTGATAATAAAATTAGACACAACTATATTTCAAATAGTATTAAAATTTTACAATCTCAGCCTGACATTGATGTTGTTTATGGTAATCGACAACATTTTGGACAAGAGAACAAAACTATTAAATTACCAAATTTTAATTTTCCACTATTGTGTCACAAAAATTATATTGATGCTTGTGCAATATATCGAAAAAGTATTTGGGAAAAAGTAAACGGGTATGATGAGGATATGCCAGTAATGGGTTATGAAGATTGGGATTTTTGGTTACGTATAGCTTTACAAGGAGCAAAATTTCACCACATTAATGAAGTTACTTTTGATTATAGAGTAAGAAATAATTCTATGCTTTCTAATACATTTAGTCAAAACAAGCTTATTAAAAATTATATTTATTCAAAAAAAGAACTTACTGTTGTATCTTCTATAAAAGATTGTTTTATTAATGCTAATCAATTTAAACATTTAAAAAATTCTAAAGAATATAAGCTTGGTAAATTACTTTTATATCCTATTAGGTTAATCAAAAAATAAAGTAAATTAACTTAGCAAATATAAAAATGAACAGTTTAAGAAAACAAATAGATAATCTACGTAAAGAAAATCAAGTTCTTCAAGAAAAACTTGAATCATTTAACGTCCCTAATGTTCTTTTAAAAAAATTGTTCGAAATTATTGTGCGTGTTCCTTACAGAAGAGTATTTAATAAAAAATATAAGCAACTTCATAAGTACGATATTAACTACCAAAATAAAACTTTCACTCCATATCAATTATCTTACAAATCGAATCCTGATAATAATGCTCCAGTAGTTATTCATTTAATTAACAACTTTAAAACAGGTGGTGCATCAAGAATTGTTGTAGATATTGCAGAACATCTTTCTGAAAAATATAAACACATTGTAATTACGCAATACAATCCAACCCCCCAAAATTATGAAGGAATTACTGTTGAAGAGTACCCAAAGGTTTTAACCAATAAACAAATTCGTAAAATTATTCAGAAATATAATCCGAGTATTGTTCATATCCATTGGGGAACAAAATGGAATATCAATACATCTAGTTGGAATTGGTATTATCCTTTTTGTAACTTTTTAAACAGAACTGAAATAAAGATAATTCAAAACATCAATATCCCTGTTATTCCTTTTTTTTTCAACAAAAATAAATGTAAATATATTTTTGTAAGTAACTATGTCAAAGACCTTTTCAGTTTTCTAAACGAAGATAATTCTGTCATATATCCTGGCTCCGATTATCAACTATTTAATCAAGATTATTACCAAGAAAATGAATCTAAAAATATCGGTATGGTTTACCGCTTGGATGATCATAAATTAAAAAAAGAATCTATTGAGCCTTTTATAGCTGCAGTTAAACTAGACACTGACATTAACGTTCATATTGTAGGTGATGGGAAATTAAAGCCTCACTTTATAAAACGAATAAATGAAGAAAAGTTAAAAAATAAATTTACTTTGTATAACTATATTTCTTACACAGATTTACCTAACTTTTATAAAAAACTAACACTCTTTATTGCCCCTGTTTTTGAAGAGAGTTTTGGTCAAGTGACACCATTTGCTATGAATATGGGCATACCTATTTTAGGGTATAATACTAATGCTATTAATGAAATTATACAAGATGAAACATGTCTTGTAAAAACAGGGGATTTTGAGTCTTTGAGTAATTTAATTGTTGAAAAAATTAACGATAAAGAATTCTTAAAAAAGAAAAGTGTATTTAATAAAACTAAAGCCCAAAAATTCTCTTTACCAAAAATGATAGAACAGTATCAAAAAATTTATAATTAACCTATGCCTAAAAAAAGAAATTTAGCCATACTATCCCCCTCACAAAATGCTTATTCAGAGACATTTATACAGGCTCACAAAAATTATATTAATGCTAATATAAAATACTATTTCAAAGGCATCATTCCTCAAAACTTAGAAGGTTATGGAAATATTAATCCAATTATAAAAAAAGGAGTTAATAAGCTAATTAGCCACTTAAAAAAAGATGTTTTGTTAGCTGAAAGAACAGCTTTAAAAAATTCTTTAAAAAAAGAAAAAATTGAGGTTGTACTTGCCGAATATGGAAACCTAGCATCAGAAGTAGTTCCTGTATGTAAAGAGCTTAATCTTCCATTAATTGCTCATTTTCATGGTTTCGATGCTAGTGTTTATAATGTATTAGAAGATTATAATAACTATATTAATTTATTTGAATATGCTACAAAAATAATTGCTGTTTCACAGGTAATGGAAAAACAATTACTTTCCATTGGTTGTCCTAGAGAAAAATTAATATTAAACACTTACGGCCCAAATGAAGAGTTTGAAAAAGTTATTCCAACATTTGAAAAAGAAAATTTTATTGCCGTTGGTAGATTTACAGATAAAAAAGCGCCTTATTACCTTATTTTAGCTTTTAAAGAAGTTGTTAAAAAATTTCCAAATGCAAGACTTATTGTTGCAGGTGATGGTTTTTTAAAGAATACTTGTCTGAATTTAATTAAACACTTCAATTTATCAAAGAATATTGAACTACCAGGAATAATAACCCCTGAACAATTTAAAAATTACTTAACTACATCAAGAGCATTCGTTCAACATTCTATTACTGCCGAAAACGGTGACATGGAAGGAACACCATTAGCAATTTTAGAATCAAGCATTGCAGGAGTTCCTGTAATATCTACCAACCATGCTGGCATTTCAGACGTTATAATTCATAATCAAACAGGATATTTAGTAAATGAACATGATGTTCAAGGAATGTCTAATTATATGTTAGAATTATTAGAAAATAAAGATAAGGCTCGGGCATTGGGAGAAGCTGGAAAAAAAAATATTCAAGAAAATTTTAATATGGCTCAGCATATTGAAGAACTAAATCAAATTATTTACAAAGCTGCTGAAAATTAGATACTGCTTGTGTCAAAAAAAAAAGTCTCCATATTAATCCCTTTATATAATGCTGAAAAATATATTTCAGCAACTATCGATTCTATTTTAAATCAAAACTATAATAATATTGAGATTGTTATTGTTGATGATGGATCTACCGATAATAGCTTATCTATAGTAAAAGAATATCAATCAGATAAAATCAAAATTATCTCGCAACAAAATTTAGGTGGTTGTGCAGCTAGAAATAAAGCATTTAAAAACTCGACTGGAGATTATATTATATTTTTTGATGCGGATGATTTAATGTATAAAGATAAAATCAAAAATCAAATGAACTTGGTTGAAAGGTATGGTGATGATTATATCTATTCTTCACAATGGATTTCTTTCACAGGAGAAATTTCTACCTCCTTTCCACCAAAAACAATTATAGATAAAGATTTTGATAGTCCTATTGAATGGTTAACCACTTCTTGGCAAAACAGATCAGGTGCTGTAGGAATTTGGCTAACACCAAGACAACTAATTGAAAAAGCTGGAGGCTGGAATGAGACTTTACTTGTAAATCAGGATGGTGACTTTTTTTTTAGAGTTTTATTAAATACCAAAGGAGTTAAATTCGCTGATGAAGCCTATATGTTTTATCGTAGAGATGTTGAAACAAGTATAAGCAAGAGATATGTGTCTGAAAAAGCAAATTCAATGTTACAATCGTATATAAATTACGAAGCTATTTTAGAATTAGATAATACTTATGACACAAAAAAAGCATTAGCTTATAATTATATTAAATTCATTTACATTCATTACCCTAAACATCAAGATTTAATAAAATTAGCCTGGGATAGAATTAATCTACTGAAAGTAAATGAAAACTGGAAAATTGGAGGAAAAAAGTTCCAGCTACTTTCCAGTATAATCGGTTTTAAAAACACACTAAAAATGAAAAAATTAATTTAAATGTTTTTTAACTCT
>JARGOE010000078.1 GCA_029210015.1 Vicingaceae bacterium | reverse complement strand
GTTACTGACACCTACATTGAAAAAGACATGTCTATCAATGATGAGATAGAAAAATTGAGGTTAAGTACCACAACTTCTCTCCTATCTGGCAGGCAAGATGTAATAGTAATTGCTTCCGTTTCATGTATTTATGGTATTGGTAATCCTGAAGATTTTCAGGAGAATATTATCAAAATAAAAACAGGCGATATTGTTAGTAGAAATAAGTTTTTACTACAATTAGTACAAAGTTTATACTCTAGAACCGAAAGCGATTTTCAGCGTGGAAACTTTAGAGTAAAAGGAGATACAGTTGATATCTACCCTGCTTATGCAGAGATTGCATATCGTGTTTATTTTTTTGGAGATGAGATTGAAGAAATAGAATCTTTTGATCCTATTAATGGAAATGTAATTGAGGAGTTTGATTACTTAAACATATATCCTGCAAACATTTTTAATACCACTAAAGATCGCATGCAAGGTGCCATTCATGAAATACAAGATGACATGATGAGGCAAGTGGAGTATTACAAAGAAATTGGCAAACACCTTGAAGCTAAAAGATTAGAAGACCGTGTAACTTACGATTTAGAAATGATGCGTGAGTTGGGGTACTGTTCTGGTATTGAAAACTATTCACGTTATTTTGACAGAAGACCAGAAGGCTCACGACCTTTCTGCTTGTTAGATTATTTTCCTAAAGATTTTATGATGGTAATAGATGAAAGTCATGTTACCGTTTCACAAATTGGAGCCATGTATGGTGGCGACCGTTCGCGTAAGCAAAACTTAGTTGAGTATGGTTTTAGATTGCCATCTGCAATGGATAACAGACCATTAAAATTTGAAGAATTTGCTTCTATCATTGGTCAAACAATATATGTAAGTGCAACTCCTGCTGATTATGAATTAGGGCAATCTGAAGGTGTTGTTGTAGAACAAATTATTAGACCAACAGGTTTATTAGAACCCAAAATTGATGTAAGACCAAGCTTAAATCAGATTGATGATTTAATGGAAGAAATTACCATTAGAGCAGAAAAAGATGAACGTGTTTTGGTAACTACTTTAACCAAACGAATGGCTGAAGAGTTAGACAAGTATTTTGACAATAATGGTATTCGATGTAGATATATTCACTCTGAAGTAGATACTTTAGACAGAGTTGAAATTTTACGTGATTTACGATTAGGGTTATTTGATGTTTTGATTGGAGTTAACTTGTTAAGAGAAGGATTAGATTTGCCTGAAGTATCGTTGGTAGCTATTCTAGATGCTGATAAAGAAGGCTTTTTACGTTCTGAACGTTCTCTTACCCAAACTGCTGGTAGAGCTGCTCGTAACGTAAATGGTTTAGTTATTATGTATGCTGATAAGATTACCAAATCGATGCAAAAAACCATTGACGGTACAGATAGAAAAAGAGAGAAACAAGCTGCTTACAATGCGAAACATGGTTTAACGCCACAAGCATTGAACAAATCTAAAAACCATGTATTGGGGCAATCTAAAGTAATTGATGATGCTTATGAAATTGACCAACAAATGAGTGAGCAAATGAACATTGCTGCCGACCCTGTGGTACAATACATGAATAAAGAACAATTACAAAAGCTATTAGAAGAAACCCAACGTAAAATGAAAAAGGCCGCTAAAGACGAAGACTTTATTGAAGCTGCTCGTTTACGTGATGAAATGTTAGAGTTGGGGAAGTTGATGAATAAATAAGAAGCTACTTCTTACTCGCATCAAACAGAATGGCTTTTTCTGCACCAGTTAAACTATCGTAACCCGATTTTTTAATTTTGTCTAAAACAGCATCAACAGCTGCTTGATTACTTTTTTTCTGAGCGTTATACTCGTAATCATTTCTCGTTTTAGCAGTCTTTTTATAAACTACTTTCATTTTCTTTTTAGGTTTAAATAGACTTTTTAGCATATCTAAAAAACGACTAAAACCTAAAGCAAAATCGTTTCCTTTTTTAAGTTGTTGTACATATAAAAATCCGAATAATGCCCCACCAATATGCGCAATATGTCCACCAGCATTTCCTTGAGGAATACTAATTACATCTAACACAATATAAAACAAGGCGATGTACTTCAATTTTACATCTCCTAAAAACATCAGCTTTACAACAAAGTTGGGAACATATGTTGCTGCCGCAATCAATACTGCCATTACAGATGCAGATGCTCCTAAAGCAATAGAAATACCCTTGATATTTTCAAAAACTGGGAATAAATTGAACGCTAAAATGTAAATCAAACCTCCTGTTAAACCTCCTAACAAATAAGTAGAAACTAACTTCTTCTCATTTAAAAACTGAATGAATATCCTCCCACCAAAATAGAGAATGAGCATATTCATAAAAATGTGAAAAAACTGCTCATGTAAAAACATATAGGTTAGCAATGTCCATGGCTTATAAAGGATATTACTAAAGTCTGCAGGCAATGCAAACCAACTTGCTAGCAACGAGCTTCCATCAGGAATATTGAATAGAAACATCACCAATCCAATAACATTAATCCCTACAAATACAATCACATTAATTAAAATCAATTTAATTAATGCCGAGCCATTTTTGTATTGGCTTTTCAAATCTGCTATGAAAGGGTTGCTACTCATCAATAAAAATTAGTTCTATCTTTTTTCCACATCCTAATTAAAATAAAACCAAATAGCATACCTCCTAAATGGGCAAAATGAGCCACATTATCATTAGGGTTATTCGCAAACCCCATGTATAATTCAATAGCTCCATAACCTAAAACAAACCACTTGGCTTTAATTGGTATTGGTGGAAATAACAACATTAATTCTGTATTTGGGAATAACATTCCAAATGCTAATAAAATTCCAAATACTGCTCCAGATGCTCCTACAGTAGTTGTATTCATTAATATTACTGCGTTTACAAAGTTAGGATCATTAACATATTCTACAGGTCCTTTACCTCCATGCAACAAATCATATCCGTTTTGCATTAAAAAATCAAAAGCCTCTGGTGTAAGCATTTCGTAGATAGACATTAGCCTAAAATGGGCGACTAATAACTGTATAACTCCTGCTCCTAGCCCAGTAACAATGTAGTAAATTAAAAACCGTTTACTTCCCCACACCTGCTCTAAAACTCTACCAAACATCCAAACTGCAAACATATTAAACAGTACATGAGTAAAATCAACAGAACTGTGCATAAACATGTATGTGATTAACTGATGGGGATAAAAACCATCACTCATCCAATAATGTAAACCTAAATATTCAGTTAGGTTTATTTGATCTCTAAACACTATTGTAGCCAAAAAGAATAATCCATTAATAATTAATAGATTTTTAACTACTGGCGGTATGTTTCTAAAATTCATTATTGATAGTCAAATTGTTGGTTTAAATCATCTAAGTTTAAAGAGATAATAGTTGGTTTTCCGTTTGGCAAACTGTAAGGCATTTCACAAGCAAATAATTCATCAACCAACACCTTCATTTCTTCGGTGTTTAGTTTTTTACCCGATTTTATTGCCGAACTTCTTGCCATTGAAATAGCTAAGTTTTCATGTTTCTTCAACTTCAACTCACTTTCGTTCATCTTAAATTGCTCCAACAAACTTTCAAAAACTTTTTTTACATTCTGGTCTTTTAACTCTGCTGGCACTCCGTTTACAACAAAACTGCTTCGACCCACTTTATCCATAGTAAAACCTAAATTGGCAACCTCTGATTTTAACTCATTTAACAGTTCTGCATCTGCACTCACAAAATCAACGGTTTCTGGAAACAATAATTGTTGAGTAATTCCTTTTCCTTCTTCTAAATTTTTTAAAAACTGTTCAAACAAAATACGTTCGTGCGCTCTTTGTTGATCAATAATCAGATAACCTGATTTTAATTGCGTAAAAATATATTTGTTATGTAATTGCAATAATGTCTTAGTCTCCTCATCTTCCTCATTATCCCAGTTAGATGAAAAAACTTGTTGTTCCTGTTTTTTCTCTTGATGCTCAATTATCTCGTTGGTATCTTTCTCAAAAGAACTGTATAAACTATCCCAATTATCTGCTTTGGGTTTTGGTGGTGGCGTTGAAACTATTTTAGTTTCAAAAGGGTTATAACTTGGATTAACTTTTATGGTTGGCACCTTAATGGAATCCGTATTTTTCATCAACGGTACATTAAAGCTATTTTCTTGCTCAAAATCTAAAGTAGGAGCAATATTATGTTTTCCTAAAGCTTGTTTAACAGCCGTTCTAATAATGGCGTAAATTGCTCTTTCATCCTCAAACTTAATTTCTGTTTTGGTAGGATGAATGTTAATATCAATTTTAGTTGGGTCAATCGTTAATTTTAAAAAGTAAGAAGGAAACTGATCTTTACTTAATAATTGGTCAAAAGCATTTTGCACCGCATGGTTTAAGTAAGCACTTTTTATAAATCTATCATTTACAAAAAAGAACTGCTCTCCCCTAGTCTTTTTAGCAAACTCAGGTTTACTAACAAACCCTTCAATTTTTACCAAATCAGTATCTTCAATAACAGGTACCAATCTCTGATTATATTTCTCTCCAAAAATCCCTACAATACGCTGGCGGAAACTCCCTTTCTTTAGATTAAAAACCTCATTACCATTGTTGTACATACTAAAACTAATATCAGCATGAACCAATGCAACACGCTGAAATTCATCAATAATATGCTTAACTTCAACAGGATTAGATTTTAAAAAGTTTCTTCTGGCAGGCACATTAAAAAACAAGTTTTTAATTGAAAATGAAGTCCCTTTACTTGTTGAACAAGGCTCTTGTTCTTTCACTTCACTACCTTCCATTAAAATGTTAGTTCCTAAATCTTTACCCTCTTTTTTGGTTTTTAACTCTACTTGTGCAATTGCAGCAATAGATGCTAAAGCTTCTCCTCTAAAACCTTTGGTATTGATATTAAATAAATCTGCTGCATGTTTTATTTTAGAAGTAGCATGTCTTTCAAAACTCAAACGAGCATCAGTTTCTGACATTCCAGAACCATTATCATTGACTTGAATTAAGGTTTTACCTGCATCTTTAATGACTAAAGAAATGGTATCCGAACCAGCATCAATGGCATTTTCCAACAACTCTTTTACAGCACTTGCTGGTCGTTGAATTACTTCTCCGGCAGCAATCTGATTGGCTACTGAATCTGGTAATAATTGAATAATATCTGCCATTTACAACACTTCGTTTTAGAAATTCAAAGTTACTAAGAACTCTAAGGATTTGCTGCATATTGCTAAAGTAAATTATCAATGATTTAAGAATTGTTAACACTTCGTTCTAATTCACTAATTTCGCAGTATATTTAAAGTAATTAAGAGCTTTTCAACAATGAGTAAGAAAAATCAAAGATTTAGCGGTAAGAGTAGAAAGAATAGACAAAGCACTATTATAGTTACTGAAGATATGGAGTTGCTTCCATTTTTAATATTGAACGTTAAAGATAAAACGCGTAATAAATTAAAAGGAATGCTTACTCACAAACAATTTATGGTAAACAAAGATATTGTTACCAAACACAATCATCTTTTAAAAAAGGGTGACAAAGTTATTGTAAGTTGGGATGCAGCTCATCGTAAACAATCTTATGAAGGGATAAAAATTGTTTTTGAAGATGATGATGTAATTGTAATTAATAAAAGAAGTGGCTTACTTTCTATTGGTTCTGCTAAAGAAAAAAGACAAACTGCTTATCGAATTGTTACAGCTCATATTCAATTTGAAAACCCTGTCGCTAGATTGTTTGTGGTACACCGATTAGATAGAGAAGCTTCAGGCTTAATGGTATTTGCTAAAAACAGAAATGCTCAATTAGAATTAAAAGATAATTGGGAACGTACTTTTGCTAAAAACATGTATTTAGCAGTTGCTGAAGGGACTATTGAAGAGGATGAAAAAACAATTAAATCTTATTTACGTGAAAGTAAAGCGCTAATTGTTCACTCTAGTAATAACCCTAAAGATGGTAAAGAAGCTATCACTAAATACAGTGTGGTAAAAAAGAATGAATACTTTACATTACTAGAAGCTTATTTACATACTGAAAGAAAAAATCAACTGAGGGTTCACCTTCAAGAGATTAAACACCCTATTATTGGAGATAAAAAATATGGATCAAAACAAAACCCACTAAACAGAGCAGGTCTACATTTAAGAAGACTAACTTTTTTACATCCAAAAACACAAGAAGAAATGACTTTTGAGACTAAAGTTCCTGAAGACTTTTTAAAAGTGTTTAGATACAAATATTACGAGTAAATCATGAGAAGTACAGCCTATTTTTTTATATCTGCCATTGCAATTGTAATTATTCTTATTTATGGAAAAACTTTACTTATTCCATTCATATTTGCTCTATTATTATGGTTTTTAATTAGAAAGATTAGGCATGTAATTGATAAGGTAGAGTTTATAAAAAGTAAAATACCTTCGTGGATTAAAAATATTTTTGTTTCTGGAATTATGGTTTTTTCACTTAGCTTAATTTCCAAAGTAATTCTTAATAACATCAATAATTTAGCTCTAAACTACCCTGCATATGAAAATAATATAGAGCATATTATACATGAACTAAACAACACTCTGAATATTAATATTATTGAATACTTAAAAGCAAACGCTACAGAATTTGATTTTGGTATGGTACTTAAAGAAATTTTCAACTCGGTAAGCGATTTGTTTGGGAGTGCATTATTGATAATTATTTATGCTTTATTTATCTTTTTAGAGGAAACAAATTTTAGCAACAAACTTAAGAGTGCTTTTCCAAGTACCAACCAATATAATGAGATTACTGAAATCTTAGGTAAAATAGAGCATTCTGTAAGTAACTATATTGGTATGAAATCTTTAGTCAGCTTAATAACTGGTATTATAAGCTACATTGCCCTTACCTTTATAGGAATTGACTCACCAATGTTTTGGGCATTCTTAATATTTATTTTAAATTTTATTCCTGCTGTAGGATCTATGGTGGCTACACTTTTCCCTACAATATTTTGTTTATTACAATTTGGCGGATTTACAGAAAGCTTAATGGTAATGGGAATTGTTGGTAGCATTCAGCTAATAATTGGAAATATGATTGAACCTAAATTAATGGGTAAAACATTAAATATAAGCCCATTAGTAGCTATTTTTGCATTATCATTTTGGGGAGTACTTTGGGGAGTTACAGGTATGTTAATCAGTATACCTGTAACCGTTATTATAGTAATCATTTGCTCCCAATTTACTAAAACAAAGCCAATAGCAATAATGTTATCAGATAAGGTTAGAAAGTAACTGTTACTTTTTCAGCCTACAAACAATAGTTTTAGCAATCATATCATGAATAGCTTGTCTATTATCCATAAAAACTAAAAAGTATCCCACAAATATTACTAAGCCCCAAATACTTCCCAAAGTACTTATTATCATCAAACCAGTCATACCTCCTATTATACCCAAAACTGAACTACCGTATTTAAGTAATGCTCTAGTCCATAAAACTTGGGGTGCTGCTTGATTACCATAAACATCAGTGTTTTTAATCTTTAACAACATCTTTCCAATTGACTGACCTAAAGCTCCTTCTAAAATCAATAAAACAATACCTGCAATTGTTGTTCCTGCAGCAATACTCATCATTTTATTCATCATCCCGATCAAATCAAAAGGCAATTCATTAAAATCTGGATTGATTCTTCCCATCTGACTAAATTGGTCTTCCATATTACTCATTTGGCCACCAAATAGAACAGGTGCTAATAAATCGCCTATTGCTAAACCAATTATTACTCCGGCAATAATAATAAATAAAACATCAATTAAATATGCTCCTAGTCTAGTCCAAAAATCTACTCTATTTTCTTTAGCTAATGTTTGTAGCTCTGTATTTTCCATAATTTAAATAAGATTTTAAAACTATAAATTATCACTCCACCTCTTCGTAATCTACAAATTCACCTAATCCGTCTGATTCAGGCTTATCATGTTTTGAACGAGATTTTATTTTAACCTCACCCTCATGCTCTTTGGCAAATTCTTGTGCTTTTTGTTGGTCTTGAAATTGGCTATTAGCTTGATTCTGAAATTGCCCCATTTTCTTGTTTACCCACCGTTTTAGTAGAAAAGGCAACACATATCTAGATAACAATCTAAAACCATAAAAGATGATGAAAATTATTGCTATTGTTCTTAATATCTGCATTGTCTTATTTTTCTATCAGATTTTGCAACTTTCTTACCAAGGTTAAATTCAAGTCAAATTGTCAGATTGAATAAATTAACTACCTACTCAAATACAAATTACGCTCAGCATAAATTTCTCTAAAGAACTTATCTTGTAAAGTATCAATAAACTGAATTGCCTCACCGGTAGACTTCATCTCTGGCCCCAATTCTTTATCCACATTTGGGAATTTACTAAATGAGAATACAGGGATTTTAATAGCATACCCTTCTTTGTGAGGCTTAAAATTAAAGTCTTTCACTTTTTTATCTCCTAACATTACCTTAGTTGCATACTTTACATAAGGCTCTCTGTATGCCTTTGCAATAAATGGAACTGTACGAGATGCTCTTGGGTTTGCTTCAATTACATAAACCACATCATCCTTAATTGCAAACTGTATATTGATTAACCCGACAGTACTCATTTCTACAGCAATTTTTTTAGTAATATCTTCTATTTGCGAGATAATTAAATCACCTAAATTATAAGGTGGAAGAACTGCATAAGAATCTCCAGAATGAATTCCTGCAGGTTCAATGTGTTGCATAATTCCGATGATATAAGTGTCTTCCCCATCGCAAATTGCATCAGCTTCAGCTTCAATTGCGCCACCTAAAAAGTGATCCAATAAGATCTGATTATCAGGCATTGCTTTTAAAATATCAACTACATGATGTTCTAATTCTTCTTCGTTGATTACAATTTTCATTTTTTGTCCACCCAACACATAAGAAGGACGAACTAACAACGGAAAACCTAAATCTTTAGAAAGCTCTATTGCTTGCTCTGCACTTTCAACAATTCCATATTTCGGAAAAGGGATATTTAATTTTTCTAACACTTCAGAAAAACGACCTCTATCTTCAGCTAAATCTAATGCTGCGAAAGAAGTTCCCAATACTTTTATTCCGTATTTTTCTAATTTTTCGGCTAACTTCAAAGCTGTCTGTCCACCTAACTGTACAATTACTCCAACCGGGTTTTCATGCTTAATAATATCATAGATATGCTCCCAGAATACTGGTTCAAAATATAATTTATCTGATGTATCAGAATCTGTTGAAACTGTTTCAGGATTACAGTTAATCATAATAGTTTCGTAACCTGCTTCTTTAGCGGCCATTACACCATGCACACAACTATAATCAAACTCAATTCCTTGTCCAATTCGATTTGGACCAGAACCTAAAACAACTATTGATTTTTTATCAGAAACTACTGACTCATTTTCTTCTTCAAAAGTAGAATAGTAATAAGGTGTTTGAGCAGGGAATTCTGCAGCACAAGTATCTACCAATTTGAACACTCTATTAACATTCAACTCAGTACGTTTGGTGTATACTTCACTTTCTAAACATTTTAGCAAATGAGCTACTTGTCTATCAGCATAACCTTTTTGTTTAGCCTCTAACATTAGCTCTTTTGGAATATCTTCTACCGTATATTTCTCTATTCTTTTCTCTAACTTCACAAAGTCTTCGATTTGACGTAAAAACCAGTGGTCAATCTTTGTTTTATCGTGAATTTTTTTGAAAGGTATACCTATTTTAATTGCATCATAAACATGAAACAATCTGTCCCAACTTGGATGTTCTAGGCTATATAATATTTTATCTTGATCTGTAATTTCTTTTCCATCAGCTCCTAAACCATTCCTATTAATCTCTAAACTCTGACAAGCCTTCTGTAATGCCTCTTGGAAACATCTTCCAATTCCCATTGCTTCTCCAACAGATTTCATTTGGAAACCTAACCTTCTATCAGAACCTTTAAACTTATCAAAATTAAAACGAGGAACTTTTACAATTACGTAGTCTAATGTTGGTTCGAATAAAGCTGAAGTAGATCCAGTAATTGGATTCTTCAACTCATCTAAGGTATAACCAATAGCTAATTTAGAAGCAATTTTTGCAATTGGATAACCAGTTGCTTTAGAAGCTAGTGCTGATGAACGAGAAACTCTAGGGTTAAT
>JARGOE010000077.1 GCA_029210015.1 Vicingaceae bacterium | reverse complement strand
CATCAACACAAATTGTAAATCTTTCTTTGACTAACCCTAATTGTCCATGGTACTGTGATACTATTACTTCAATATCTGTACCTGCGCCTACTGTAGTTGACGCCTGTGGAGATTCCCTTACAGGGTTATTACCTTTTAGTATAGGTATAAATGAAACACCAACCGTTTCTGCCTCTCCCGACACACTTACAATTTGTTCTGGAGAATCATTCAACACAACAATTACCCCTTGTCTACCAACAAGCGTAGTTAATTGGAGTGGCAATTCAAATAGTGGTACTGGGACAAGTATAAGTGAAGTTTTAACAAACACAAGTTCTACTGTTTCTACCACTATCTACCAAGTTTCAGCTAACAATAGTGGCTGTGAATCTGATACTATAAATGTTGTTGTAAATACAGTTCCATTACCAATTGCTGGATTTACCATAACTCCTAACCCTGTTATTGTAAACTCACCTACAATTTTTAAAGATAACACAACCATTTTTGGAAACAATGTAACTAACTGGTTATGGACTTTTGGTGATGGAGATATTTCTAATGATCAAAACCCTCTTCATACTTATACTGAAGCTGGTACCTTTACAGTTTGCTTAACTATAGGAACTGAAGAAGGATGTATTGATACAATTTGTGAAGATATAGTAGTTATTCCTGCAGAATTAGAATTACCAAATGTAGTTACTCCAAATGGAGATGGAATGAATGATGCTCTTTACTTTAAATATTTAGAATTTTTAGGAACCAACTCATTAAAAGTTTTTAACAGATGGGGGCAACTAATATTTGAACAAGACAACTATAAAAATGATTGGGAGCCTAAAGAACTTGTTGACGGAACATATTACTATGTATTAACTGTTCAAAATGGTGAAACATTTACAAGTTTCTTAGAGATTATCAATAAGTAAAGTAAAGCTTGTTCTTAATTTAAATATTTAAGGTTAGCCTTTGAAATATCTTAATTAGTTAGATGATCAACCAATGGAATCTGAATATTCGTTATAAAAACAATACTTCTTTTTTACTGAGCAGAGTAATTCTATTTTTATATTTTTAGAGGATGAAAGAACTTAGTTGCCCTAATTGCGGTGCCAATTGTGATGGTAGTTATTGTAAAGAGTGTGGCGAAACTACTTCACCCAAGAGAATAGGGTTAAACTTTTTTTTATCAGATGTATTGTCGGAAACACTATCGTTAGAGGCTCCGCTACTTTTCACTATTAAAAGATTAATACTAAACCCAGGAAAAGTTGCTTTGGAATATGTAAGGGGAAAACGAAAACCATATACCAGACCTTTCGGATTCTTTTTTCTAATTATTGGTACTAACTATTTGCTTTCTATGTGGCTAATAGATTCTGAAGAGGTAACTAAAATGATGAAAGAATTATTCGAAGCTGTCACCTCTCTTCCTGCCGAAACAAACCTAAATTCCTATTCTAATGATGCCCAAATCACGAAAGATAGAATGAAGGAACTCAACTTCTTAATCATTCCATTTATATCACTTTTTTCATGGTTATTCTTTAAAAAATCTGGACATAATTACTTGGAGAATGTAGTCCTATTTCTATTTGTTAATGGAATCACCTTATTCTTCTCCATTATTACGGTTCTAACTACCTTAATAAATTTAAAAATGTTAATTTTCTTAGGGGCTTTTGTAAGTATAGCAACTCCAATCTATACGATTTGGGGAATCGTCTACTTCCATAATCAAAAAACTTTTTGGGGTGTAGTTAAGGCCATTGGAGCTTACATAATATCAATGTTTTTATTTAGCCAAGCTTTTAGACTAATTTACAATTGGGGCTAACTTATGTAGCTAGATTAACTAATCCTATCCACCCCCACCTAAACTCTTTATTAGTTTGTGTAATCTTAAATAATTATCTATTTATAATCAGTTCATACGATAAGTGGAGTGTTGAACTTTTTGTAATTTAGGGGGATGAGAAAACTACCCTTCATAATTGTTCTAGTTTCAATTATATCTTCTTGTAGTGAACCACAAAACACCCATAACATTTCGGAAGATTCAATTGACTATACAGAATTAAAAGATCAATTAGATTCAATCTATCAAAATGATCAAAAATATCGATTAGAACTTGATGAATTGGAAAGCAAATATTCCTGGGATTCAGATGAGGTGCAAGCTCAATGGGAATTGATCCACTTGAAAGACTCTCTTAATTTAATCCAAGTTGAAAAGATTATTAACCAATACGGATGGTTAGGAGAAAAAGAAATTGGAAGTAAAGGAAACTCTACTCTATTTTTAGTTATTCAACACGCTCCAATAGAATCACAGAAAAAGTATTTGCCAATTATGAGAACCGCTGCCATGAATGGCGATGCAATTCCTTCTGACTTGGCTTTATTGGAGGATAGAGTGGCAATGAGAAATGGGAATAAACAAATCTATGGAAGTCAAATTCTTTTTGATGAAGAATCGGGTCAACCTTATGTTTATCCTATAATAGAACCTGACAGCGTAAATATAAGAAGAGCTAAAGTAGGCCTAGGAACTATTGAAGAGTACGCACAGATCTTTGAAATTGTATGGGACTTGAATGAACACAAGAAAAGAATTAAAGCTTTTGATTCAATCAAGTGATTTTAGCTTTTAGTAATTTAGGAGGATGAGGTTACTACTAATAATTATCATCTCTTTTACTTGTTTACCTCTAATAAGTAATGCTCAAAAAGATATTGAAAATAGTTCTATAAATAAAAATAGTGTCTATTTGGAAGTTGGAGGTAGCGGGTTGTGGTATTCGATAAATTATGATAGGATTCTTTTTAAAAGAGAACATAAAGCACTTTCTGTAAGAGCTGGAATTTCTTATTTAGGTGATTTTTCTGATACTAATGCCATAACAATTCCTATTTCAGCTAGCTTTCTTTATGGCAGAAACAAAAACTTCTTAGAGGTTGGAGGAGGTCCTACTACACTTCATTCTTTTGCCGAATCAATAACAGGAGTTGGTGCCATTGGAATAATTGGTTTTCGACATCAACACACAAATAATAAAGGATTAATGTACCGTATTGTTTTTAATCCATTTCTGGTAGAATATTCTACAGATAAGGGATATTGGAATTGGGTGGCAATTCCTTGGGCTGGTATCAGTTTAGGATATACATTCTAAACATTTTATTTCAAAAGTAACCGTCTAAAACAACCTATCTCTACACTAGTGGAGTGTTGAACTATTTCCCTGTAAAACTAATAACAAAAGCCGTATATGATCCGCTAAGCTCATCCATAGGAGAATTAACGATATTGGTAAGTCCTTTACTGTATCGAATTTCCGGTGAAATATAGAAATGTTTGCAATCAATATCTAATCCAACCCCAATATCAGCAGAAGAAACCAACCGAAGAAACAATATTCAGTTCTCACTAATATTTTTAGCAATACTATTGTTGTTTGGTCTAGTTCTAAGCTTAGGTTTTATTAAAGTGTCTAACAATGTAGCTGAAGGACTCATCTTCTTTGCTTTCTTAATTCTCTTTGAGTTTATACTTGTATTTGCTGAGCCTTACTTGGAACAATATACTAATGAAGAACCGATGTACAATTTGTTAGCCAACTCAATAATTGCATTATTAATTTTCCCCTTGCATGATTTATTGGAAAACAAGTTAAAAAAGAGAATAGTAAAGAAATAGTATTTTTCTAAACAATTTCACTTCTGAGTTAGAATAGCATATAAGTTCAATTTTATAATAGCCCAAAATATTATCCTCTTTGATAACAATCGATTTCTTCTATTATAAATAAGCACCTATTTATGTTAGTTGTAATAACGTTATTTTAGCCATGTACTAAAGAAAATTTAACCAATAAGGTTATACGAATATTAACAATGATAAATTACTCTTTTACAAATCTTAAATATAAGGTTTTGCTATTATTAGCTAACTGCACAAAGTACATTCCAGCAGCAAAAGTTGAAGATGGTATCTCAATATTATTATTACCTTCTATTACTTCATTGAAAGTATTCTCAAAAACAATATTTCCGGATAAATCTATAATCTTTACATATAAATTTTCTTGACTCACTGATGAGTAATTTAGTGTAATATTCCCTTGAGTAGGATTAGGAAAAACAGTAGCATCATAATCGGGTTTAATAGAAATCGGCACAAGGTCAGAATAAGTATAATCTCCATTAAAATCTGTTTGTTTTAATCTATAATAAGATAGTCCAGAATATGGTGACACATCAATATCACTATAATTTATTGTTGCATTACTATTGCCAGCACCATCAACAGTACTCACAATATTCCACACAATTGCATCCACTGATTTCTCTATTGTAAAAAATTTATTGTTTTTTTCCGAAACCGTAGTCCAATCTAAATTAACTTTTCCGTTTGATTGTTCATATGTAGCCGTAAAACTTACTAAAGAGATAGGCAATATAACACAAGTTATGATTACCTGGCCATTACCTGCTCTAACACCTTGTGCTGAGGTAGTTGCTGTTAAACCTCCAACGAAATTACTTCCACCACCACCACCAGGAGCAGCCCAAGTACTCGGACAACCGCCACCTCCAGTACAGTTTGGTCCTTGCCCACCTGTTGCAGCACCTCCTGCTCCACCTGCACAACCAGGATTGTTTCCTCCTTGATTATTAACACCTGTTAATCCACCACCATTTCCACCTACACCTAGAGCACCATTAAAACCAGCTTGAGGAAATAAGGGACAACCACAACAAGAAGTACCACCGTTTCCACCAGCAACTTGAGATCCTCCAAAACCAGGCATACCACCATAGGCACCACCTCCACCACCACCGTAGTAGCCACCGCCACCGCCAGCACCTGTTCCTGGTGAACAACCTTGTCTTCTATCTCCTCCTGTTCCACCACCACCACCGGCAACAGCAACTCTATTTGCTAATCCATAAGGTGCTACACGAATATCTGAAGCACCACCACCACCGCCACCTTGTGCAGTTAAGCAACCGGTTTGTGCACCACCATCACCTCCACCATTAAATCCACCAAGTCTAGAATTTCCTCCTCCACCACCAACGTATATACGAAGTACTTGACCAGGTGTAACAGCTAAAGTCCCAGTAACTTCCCCTCCTAGACCTCCTAAATTTCGGCCATTATCATTCCCTCTTCCTTGAGCACCAAACAATTGAACACAAAGTCCAAATGTATTAGCAGGTACCGTGTAAGTTTGGAAACCTCCTGTATGGTTAAATGTTTGCGCATTCGATGTTAATCCGAACGCTCCTAAAAATAATGTTGCTAAAAAAAAGAATAGATTTTTCATGTTGCTAAATCCAAATATTACATCAAACTTATCTATTTATCTCTAACTCTCTATATTAAAATGAATACGTGTTAATTAATAAGAGAAAAATATAATTTTGGTTAAGAATTAAACAATTCATAAAAATCAATTTATTTTGACACTGTCTTTTGTGTAAAAAGCCTTTATAATCTCCACTACATTTAAGTTTTTGAAACAATATCTCAATAAATAAATCTAAAACTACAATTATTGTTTAACTTTTTAGTATTTTTGTTAAACAACAATACAGTAATCACTCAAACATTTTTACATTATGTTTAACATATTTAAGAAAAAATCACCCCTCGATAAATTAGAAGAAGCCTATAGCAAAGCTCTAAAAGAGGCTCATGAACTATCTACTGTGAATAGAAAAGCAAGCGACATTAAAACGGCAGAAGCCAATTCCATATTGGATCAAATAGACGCAATAAAAAAAACACTTTAATGAAAATACTGCTAACTGGAGCCACAGGCTATGTAGGTAAGAGAGTTTTACCCATGCTTCTAAAGCAAGGACATCATGTGGTTTGCTGCGTTAGAGACAAATCAAGATTCAATAGCCATAATGAACAACAGCATAATATAACTATAATAGAAGCAGACTTACTTAACCCTGGTTCATTGCAAAAAATACCAAAAGATATAGATGCGGCTTATTATTTAATTCATTCCATGTCATCTGCCCAAGATTATAAATCGCTTGAACAACAATCTGCCATAAATTTTAGAGAATGCTTAGCTAAAACAAATGTTAAACAAGTTATATACTTAAGTGGTATCGTAAATGAAAAGAATTTATCAGAACATTTACTATCTCGCAAAACAGTTGAAACAGAATTATCAAAAGGGAAATTCCCTTTAACTTGCCTAAGGGCTGGTATTATTATAGGTTCAGGAAGCGCATCTTTCGAAATTATGAGAGATCTTGTTGAAAAACTTCCAATAATGATTACTCCAAAGTGGTTGCTCACCAAGTGTCAGCCGATTGGAATTAGTGATGTGCAAAAATTTTTAGTTGGTGTCTTACTTAATGAAAAAACTTACCACCAAAACTTTGATATTGGTTGTCAAGACATTCTCACTTACAAAGAAATGCTTCTCACATTTGCTGAGATTAGAAACCTAAAACGAAAAATAATTACAGTTCCTGTAATGACCCCAAGACTTTCTTCTTATTGGTTATACTTTGTAACATCAACTTCCTACAAATTGGCACGTTCACTTGTTGATAGTATGAAAATAGAAGTGGTTTGCCGAAATAACAAAATCAATAATATATTAGATATACATCCTATATCATATAGGGAAGCTTTACAAAAAGCCTTTGAAAAAATAGAAAACAATGACATTATATCGAGCTGGAAAGATTCTTATTCTAGTAGTGGTTTAGAAATGAATATTTCAGAATATATAAAAACCCCCACTTATGGTTGCTATAAAGATATTAGAACTAGGTCAGTTATTGACCGAGGGCATACCTTAAATAAAATTTGGAACATAGGTGGTGAAAATGGTTGGTATTATGGGAACTGGTTATGGAAAACCAGAGGCTTTTTAGATAAGGTTTTTGGAGGTGTTGGATTAAGAAGAGGAAGAACAAGTAAAGCTTCAATAAGTGTAGGAGATTCACTTGATTTTTGGCGAGTTCTATATGCTAACAGAGAAGAAGGTAGATTATTATTATTTGCAGAAATGAAATTACCTGGTGAGGCTTGGCTAGAATTTAAATTTGATAAAGATAAACTGATCCAAACAGCAACATTTCGACCAAAAGGATTATTGGGAAGATGCTATTGGTTTTTAGTATTACCTTTTCATCACTTTATATTTAATGGAATGATTGAAGCGATAACTAAGAAAACTATCGTATCTAATTACCTCCAAACAAGCTAGATTCATCCTACTGGAGTTTTGAACTTTTTGTAATTTAGGGGAATGATTAAAGTTTTATTTATTTGGGATGTAAACAAGAAGTTACAGGAGCACTTAAAAAAAAATCTAAATGAGTACAATTTAGAATTAGTGTTCCCAAAGGAGGTAAATGAAAATTTTTATTTAAAAGAAGCGCCAAATACTGAAGTAATTGTTGGGTGGAGACCTAGCGAAGATTTACTTAAAAATGCAAAAAGATTAAAATTATTTATTAATCCAGGAGCAGGAATTCAACATCTTGTTGAGCATAAAGAATTATTGAATAATTGTATCATAGTCAATGGACATGGTAATTCATTTTATACTGCTGAACATATAGTTGCTATGCTGTTAAGTTTAAGCAACCAGATTATACCACATCATAAATGGATGAAAGAAGGGAAATGGAGACTTGGAGATAAAGAAGCTAAATCTTTTTCTTTAAGAAATAGAAAAATTGGATTATTGGGATATGGACACGTTAATCATGAAGTCCATAATTTATTAAAACCATTTAACTGTGAGTTTTATATTTTAAAAAGAAACCCTTCAAAGGGTCAATATGGTCCAAATCATCTAACCACTTTTTTAAAACAAATTGACGTTTTAATAAACACGCTCCCTTTAACAGAAAAAACCGAAAACTTAATTACATATAAAGAATTAAAAGCAATAGGAGTTAATGGAGTTGTAATAAATGCTGGAAGAGGAAAAACTTTCAACGAGAAAGACCTTTACAATGCATTAAAGAACAAAACTATCTCATCTGCAGCTATAGATGTTTGGTATGACTATGATGCAGAAGAAGATGAAAATAAAAACAAATACCCTTATCAATTTCCTTTTTATAACCTTGACAATATTCTTTTTTCTCCTCATAGAGCAGCTTCTCCTTTTGATGATTTGAATAGATGGGACGATGTAATTTATAATCTGAAATGTATTGCAAATAATCAACCTGATTTAAAAAATATTGTTGATTTATGTGAAGGCTATTGAAAAATAGATGCTTCCAAATAAACTAATTGGCTATCACAAATCATTTTTCAATGATAATTCTAAAGGATTGATTTAACTCTAATCAGTAGTTACTAATAAGAAATTATTGCTTAACAATCTTCTGAGTCTTGATTAACTCATCGTTCTCATCCAATATTTGGATGAAATAAATGCCCCGATTTAAGCTGGAAAATCGATCTAACTCATATGTGGCATCGCCTCTTTTAATATACAATTCTTCTTCGAATTGGCTTCCAAGTACATTCGAACACAAAATTTTGTACCGTTCATCTCGCAGCCCTTTAATGTCAAGAAACAACTTACCCGTTGAAGGATTCGGATACATGATAATGTTATCTCCTTTATTAGAATTCAAGGCAACAACATCAGAATAACTATATTCTCCATCAAAATCAACTTGTTTTAATCTGTAATAGTTAATTCCATTTCTAGGGTTATTATCCATAAAGCTATAAGACAATTCTATGTTTGAATTACCTGCACCATCTAATGTTCCGATTTCTTCAAAACCATCAGCAATGTTTGGAGACACCTCAAGAATAAAATAATCGTTGTTAATTTCTGTAGCAGTAGTCCATGCTAATTTATTGTATCCATCATGGCTCTCACCTTTAAAAGAAAGCAACTCTATTGGAAGTGTACAAGACGTACTTGGAGTACAAGGTTGAAAGCAATCAACCAATGCGTATCTAGAACCAGCTGCCAATCCATTGTGGGTTAAAACATAAGTACTAGCTCCTGAAGGATTTTGTATAACCAATAAATTACTAGATGCACCACCACCATTGTATAGCATACCTGCTCCACCATTAATAACGACCCAACCATTGGTACACAAACCACTTGCACCTAAACAATTGTTATTTAATGATCCTGATGGTGCAAAGTAAAATTCTTCTGTATTTCCAGTACCGTTTACAATTACTGAAAAGCTACATACAGGTTGGCTGAAATTTAATGTAATAGACTGCGCGGCATTGTTTAACCACCACACTGGGTTAACACCATTGTAAGGGATTCCATTACAAGCATATTGAAAATTATTCAAGGTTCCAATTCCGCCTCCTAATGTTGCAGTCACTGTAATTCCTGTAGCAGGGCTAGTGTAGGGATATGCGTTAGCAGGAACAACAGGTGCTGTTGCATAGTTACCTGAAGTACATGGAACCTGAGCATTTAGATTAAAAGCACTCATCATGAAGCAAGTTATAACAGCTAATGTCCTACCTAATTCCATTGTATTTATAACAGTTTTTTAATTTTATAAAAATTCCTTTGCAAACATAAATAAAAATTCTCAAAACACAACTTTATCTACTGACAATTAAGCTTTTAGTAATGGGAATTAAAAAACAAAATAGAACTTCATTCAAAACTATATGTTCCTTCTGAAGTTTATTTTTAATACAAACTTCCAATAAACAAAAAAGCTTCCCAGTTAAACTAGAAGGCTTTTTGTACAGCAGATGATTGTATTGTCGAACCAGATTGAGTGATAAACATCATTTTTTGGGACTTATTCAAAGATTATTTTTGCTTTATGAACTTTAAACTAATCTTGGCTATAGTTTTATGTTTGGAGCTATCGTATACCTTTGCACAGTCGAACACTCCAATCTTTCTCGGAATACAACCTGCTGTGACTATAGAACCATCTTATATAGAAGGTGAGCTAGATGTAAACATACTTCCAATTGTTTTAGAGCTATCAATTAGCAATAGAGTTAACTTTAGGATATTGCCTACTTTGAATTATCATTTCGGAGGTACAAAACAAGGAATTTCCGACATTGGGTTTTATACGGTTTTTCCAGTTTTTCTGAAAAATCAGGAAAATCGAAACTATCCTTATGGTCTTTATGTAGGGCCTGTGCTAGGTCTAGGACAGAATCTTATTAATGAGCATTATACAACGACAGTTGCTATTGAACCTGGTTACTTCTTTAAAACGAAAAAGAGATTCACAATTTGTACGGGTTTGCAACTTGGTGGTTCTTATTTTTTGTATGACTCTCAGCCCAACAAATGGGTGTTCCATTGGGGGCCAAAAGTAAGTTTAGGGTTCTGGATAGGGAACTCAAAAAAATAATTTGTCCCTAATTCTGCCCCTACTACTTCACCCTTAAACACAAACTTTCAACAAACAAAAAAGCCTCCCAGAATAATCTAGAAGGCTTTTGTACTCGAGATGGGACTTGAACCCATACGTCCTAATGGACACAAGATTTTAAGTC
>JARGOE010000076.1 GCA_029210015.1 Vicingaceae bacterium | reverse complement strand
GTTTTAGTTTCTAGAACATTTTATGCTAAAGGGCAAACTGGACAACAATTATTATTAGGGGCTTACTCTGCAATGAACAGGCAAATTGGTAAAGGAAAAATTACCATGTATAACCGTCATGAAATGATGGATTTAGTAATTGTTGATGGTAAAGCTAGAGGGATTATTGCGCGTAACATGATTACTGGAGAAATAGAAAAACATTCTGCTCATGCAGTAGTAATTGCTTCTGGTGGTTACGGAAATGTTTTCTTTTTATCTACTAATGCTATGGGATCTAATGCAAGTGCAGCATGGAAAATTCATAAAAAAGGAGCTTATTTTGCTAATCCTTGTTATACTCAAATTCACCCAACATGTGTTCCAAGGTCTGGAGACTATCAGTCTAAGCTGACTTTGATGTCAGAATCATTAAGAAATGATGGTAGAATTTGGGTTCCAAAAAACATGGATGATGTAATGGCAATTCGTGAAGGAAGAAAAAAACCTACTGATTTAAGTGAAGACGAAAGAGATTATTACTTAGAAAGAAGGTATCCTGCTTTTGGAAACTTGGTGCCAAGAGATGTTGCTTCTCGTGCTGCAAAAGAAAGGTGTGACGCTGGTTATGGAGTAAATGCAACCGGAGAAGCTGTTTATTTAGATTTTAAATCTGCAATAAACCGATATGGAAAAGAAAAAGCGCACGTTTTAGGGATACACAACCCAAGTGAAGCAAAAATTATAGAGTTAGGAGAGGCTGTTGTTGAAGAAAAATACGGCAACCTTTTCCAAATGTATGAGAAGATTATTGATGAAAACCCTTATAAAACACCAATGATGATATACCCAGCAGTACACTATACTATGGGTGGTATTTGGGTTGATTACAACTTAATGACATCAATTCCTGGTTGTTATGCTGCGGGTGAAGCTAATTTCTCTGATCATGGAGCAAACAGATTAGGAGCCTCTGCTCTAATGCAAGGTTTAGCCGATGGTTATTTTGTTCTGCCTTACACTATTGGTGATTATTTAGCTGATGATATTAGAACTGGAAAAATCTCAACAGATTCGCCTGAATTTAATGCTGCTGAAAAAGACGTAAAAGATAGATTGGAAAAATTAATAAATATTAAAGGAACAAAATCTGTTGATTACTTTCATAAACGTTTAGGAAAGGTGATGTGGGATAAAGTTGGGATGGCTCGTAACGAGAAGGGTTTAAAAGAAGCGATGGCTGAAATTAAACAAATTCGAGAAGAATTTTGGAAAGATGTTCGTGTTCCTGGAGGTATGAATGAATTAAACCCTGAATTAGAAAAGGCTGGTAGAGTCGCTGACTTCTTGGAATTAGGAGAGCTTTTTGCAAAAGATGCTTTGGATAGAAATGAGTCTTGTGGTGGTCATTTTAGAGAGGAGTCTGTTGAATTAGATGGTGAACAAAAAGGGGAAGCTAAAAGAAATGACAAAGATTATGCTTATGTTTCTGCTTGGGAATATGTTGGAGAGCCTGGAGACGCTATATTGCACAAAGAAGAATTAACATTTAACGATATTGAACTTAAACAACGTTCATACAAATAACAAACTATGGATTTAACACTTAAAGTTTGGCGTCAAAAAGATGCAAAGTCAAAAGGTAAATTAGAAACTTACCCTATTAAGGATATTTCTGAGCATTCTTCTTTTTTAGAAATGTTAGACGTATTAAACGAACAACTAGTAAATGATGGTCAAGAGCCTGTTGCTTTTGATCATGATTGTAGAGAGGGTATTTGTGGAATGTGTTCGTTATACATTAATGGGGAGGCTCATGGTCCAGATAGAAAAGTAACAACCTGTCAGTTACATATGCGAATGTTTAAAGATGGCGATACTATTTATATTGAGCCATTTAGGTCAAAGGCGTTCCCTGTATTAAAGGATTTAGTTGTTGATAGGGGCTCATTTGAAAGGATTCAACAAGCTGGTGGCTTTATTTCGGTGAACACTTCAGGAAACACACAAGATGCTAATGCTTTGCCAATAGCTAAACCAATGGCTGATAAAGCAATGGATGCAGCAACATGTATAGGGTGTGGTGCTTGTGTAGCTTCATGTAAAAACTCTTCTGCAATGTTGTTTGTTGCAGCAAAAGTATCACAATACTCTTACCTTCCACAGGGGCAAGTTGAAAGAAAAGAGCGTGTATTAAATATGGTTAGCCAAATGGATAAAGAAGGTTTTGGAAACTGTACTAATACTGGTGCTTGTGAAGTGGAATGTCCTAAAGGAATTTCTTTAGAGTTTATTGCACGAATGAATAGAGAATATCTAGGCGCATCAATTAAGTCTGAAAACTAAATATTACTAATATTTTTAACCCCCCATTCTTGTATTATCAAGAATGGGGTTTTTTATTTCTTATCTTCACAAAATGAAAAGAACGTTAGTTTTAGGCGCAAGCCCAAACCCCGATAGATATTCATATAAAGCAACAATAGCTTTAAACAATAATAATCACCCTGTGTTTCCTGTTGGCCTTAGGAAAGGTGTTATAGGTGCAAGCCAAATATTAACTAACACGCCAGTAATTGACAATATTGACACTCTTACGCTTTATGTTGGCCCAAAAAACCAATCTGTTTATTACGATTACATTCTTAACATAATAAAACCAAAAAGAATAATATTTAACCCCGGAACAGAAAACCCAGAGCTAGAAAAGCTTGCCACAACAAACAACATAGAAATAGAAGTCGCATGCACACTTGTGCTACTATCAATTAAAAATTATTAGTTACTTTTATGGGGCACAAAACACTTGCCCTCATGAATTCTTCTACATTAATTAAAATTTTTGCTGTATCTTTTTTTTGTTTAAACCTGTCTTTAGCTGTTGCTCAAAAAAAGAAAAAGAAAGGCGCTGCTGATACTCAAAAAAAAGAAAAGTCTGACATAAAAAAGATCTCTGATGTAACGAAAAAAAGCAAAAAAATTGATGGCCTTTTCCCCATCTACCAAGACAGCACTGATGGTTCTTTAAAAATTATAATTAACAAAGAGCAACTAGGCAAAGAGTTTGTCTATTTTAGTCAAATTGCTGATGGTGTTGTTGAGGCCCGTGCTTTTCGAGGTTCATATAGAGGTTCTAATGTTTTTAAAATAGAAAAATATTACAACAAAATTGAGTTTGTAAAACAAAACACCGCATATTATTTTGACCCTAACAATGAAATTTCAAAATCTTCTAGTGCGAACATAAGTGAGGGTGTTATTGCAAGCTTAAAAATTGAGGCTCAAGACGAAAAAAGGGGGCTTTACCTGATTGATGCTGACGCGCTATTCTTAAAAGAAACCTTTTCCCAAATCAAGCCTCCGAGCTATCCGAAACAATCTCCAATGGCTTTTACCCTTGGTAATTTAGATAAAGACAAAACCAAAACTTTAGGCGTAAGAAACTATCCTAAAAATACAGATTTAGCAATACAGTATGTCTATTCAAAGCCTTCGGTATTAAACAAAGGGTCACAAGCGGTTACTGACGGAAGAAATGTAAGTATAAAGGTCTATCATAGTTTGATTGAGATGCCAAAAAACAACTACAAACCATTAATAGATGACCCTCGCGTTGGTTATTTTACAACACAAGTTACAGATATGACATCTAAAGAGGTTGCCCCTTATAGAGATTTGGTACATCGTTGGAATCTTGAGAAAAAAAACCCAAATGCAGCCATTTCAGAACCAAAAGAACCTATTGTTTGGTGGATGGAAAACACAACCCCAAAAGAACTTCGCCCAATTATTAAAGCTGCGGGAGAACAATGGAATTTAGCCTTTGAAAAAGCTGGGTTTAAAAATGCTGTAATAATAAAACAACAACCCGATGATGCTGATTGGGATGCTGGGGATATTCGATACAACGTGCTTAGATGGACATCTTCTCCCTACCCTCCTTTTGGAGGATATGGACCAAGCTTTGTAAACCCTAGAACAGGAGAAATATTAGGTGCCGATATTATGCTAGAATATGTAGCTCTTACCAACAGGCTAAAATCAGAAAAACTTTTTGAAAAAGTTGGGTTAGAGTTTCTAGAAGAGCCTGAAACTAATACCTTCTCAAACAATCAATTTTGTTGTAATGCAGCGGAATATGGGCAGTTAAACAACATGTTTGGAAAAACCAGTTTAATAGCTTTAGGTGAAACAAAAATGGAAGAAAGTAAAATGATAAACGAATATCTTTATTATTTAATCTTACACGAAATGGGTCATACCTTGGGTTTAAACCATAATATGAAATCAAGTCAACTTCACGGTTTGGCTGACATCCATAATGAAGAGCGAACAAAAAAAATAGGACTTATTGGCTCTGTAATGGACTACCCTTCTGTTAATATATCTTTGGATAGAGAAAAACAAGGGCAGTACTGGTCTACAACTCCAGGACCATATGATTTTTGGGCTATCCAGTTTGCTTATGAACCAAGAAAAACAAAAGAAGAAACTGATAAATTATTAGCCAAATCTACTCGTCCGGAATTAACTTTTGGAAATGATGCTGATGACATGAGGGCTCCTGGAAAAGGAATTGATCCAAGAGTGAATGTAGGAGACTTAACTAGTGATGCTATAGAATATGCTATAGAAAGAATAGAGCTTAGTAGAAAGGTTGCGGGAGGGGTGTTATCTCGTTACCAAAAAGAAAACCAAGGAGAAACTTTCCAAATTGCAAGAACTGCGTACTTAACTCTTACTAACCAGCAAGCTCGTGCAGCAACTGTTTTGTCTCGTTACATTGGTGGAATTTATGTTGATAGGGCTTTTATTGGTCAAGAGGGGGGCACAAAACCTTTAATCCCTGTTGAGTTAGAAAAACAAAAGAAAGCAATGGCTGCGCTTGAAAAGTATGTCTTTGCTCCTGACGCCTTTACTGCACCAAACGAACTTTACAACTACTTACAAAAACAACGTAGAGGGTTTAATTTAGGCCGAACTCCTGAAGACCCAAAAATACATGCCCGTACATTGCTTATTCAGAAATCCACATTAATGCACTTATTGCACCACAACACACTTCAAAGAATTAATGACTCTGAGTTATATGGCAACCAATATTCTTTACCAACAATGATGACTGAATTAAACAATGTTATTTTTAAAGCGGACATTACTGGAAACGTAAACACATTTAGACAAAACCTACAATTAACATATACAAAAATGTTAATAAACATTGTTTCTGGCCCAACAAGCAAAAAATATATTCCTGTTGCAAAATCAATGGCCTTATACAACTTAAAGTCTATTTATAAATTAACCACAATTAAAGCAGGGAACATTAGCACAAAAGCACACAAAGAACATTTAAACACATTAATTAATAACGCCCTTAAAGAAATCAAATAAGTGATTAAAACAGTTTTAATAACCGGAGCTACATCTGGGTTTGGAGAAGCTGCGGCTCGAATTTTTTCAGAAAACAACTATAGGTTAATCTTAACTGGCCGAAGAAAAGAACGGCTCAAAGCCCTACAAAACGAACTAAGTTCAGAGGTTTTTCTTTTATGTTTTGATGTAAGAAACAAAGAAAGTGTTGCAGAAGCTATCAACTCTCTTCC
Organism: Vicingaceae bacterium; assembly: GCA_029210015.1. GTDB lineage: Bacteria > Bacteroidota > Bacteroidia > Flavobacteriales_E > Vicingaceae. Next base: position 5,025 of record JARGOE010000076.1, on the reverse strand, counting down.
AGCAGAATGGAAAAAAATTGATGTGCTAGTTAACAATGCTGGCTTGGCTAGCGGGTTAGATAAAGTACAAGATGGGGGCTTAGATGATTGGGATAAGATGATAGACACCAACGTTAAAGGGTTGCTATATGTCAGCAATGCTGTTATCCCTTTAATGAAAGTTCAAGGTTCAGGGCACATCATAAACATAGGGTCAACTGCGGGAAAAGAAGTTTATGAAAAAGGAAATGTTTACTGCGCAAGCAAACACGCTGTTGATGCTATTTCAAAAGGAATGAGAATTGATCTTTTAGAGCACAGGATAAAAGTTTCACAAATATGCCCTGGGGCTGCTGAAACAGAGTTTTCTGATGTTCGCTTTCATCAAGATAAAGCAAAAGCGAAAGCTGCCTATGATGGTTATACCCCTATGACCGCAGAAGATGTTGCTGGGATTATTTATTACGTGACCACCCTCCCCCCAAATCTTTGCATCAACGATTTGGTTGTTACCTCGTTAGCTCAAGCGAATAGTTTTTATATTAATAAAAACTAAACAAGCTTATACATTTTGCCTGGCAAAGACTTTACCAACCCGCTAAACTCCATTTCTAATAATAAGGTTGTGGTTTGGCTCATTGGCATTTTAGCAACTAACGAAATTTCATCAATTGCCATTTTTTCTTTTTGACTTAACAAATTTCTTAACACTTGTTGTTCTGGAGTAAGCTCTACAAAAAGGCTTGCTTGTTTATTTTGGGGTTTTTCTTCAACTTTCCAATTCATAATATACTCTATATCCTTAACCGACTGAATTAGGGCTGCTTTGTTAGTTTTTATTAGCCAATTACACCCTTCAGATTGTGTGTCTGATAATTTGCCTGGTAAAGCAAAAACATCTCTATTATAACCATTTGCTAATCCTGCCGTTATAAGTGATCCACCTTTTTTGCTCGATTCTACAACAATAGTTAAATCAGAAAGCCCTGCCACTACTCTATTTCTTTTTGGAAAGTTCTCTCTATCTGGATTGGTACCGCTCTTAAAATCAGAAGCTAGTCCGCCTTTTTCCAACATTTCTTTAGCAACACCTTTATGTTGTGCAGGATAAAGCCTATCTAGCCCATGAGCTAAAACACCAACAGTTGAAAGCTTATTTTTAATTGCAGCCTTATGTGCTGCAACATCAATTCCGTAGGCCAAACCACTAATAATTAAAGGGTTGTGAGGAGCTAGGTCTGCCACAATTTTTTCGCAAAACTCTTTTCCATAATCAGTTGCTCGTCTTGTGCCAACTATACTAACTACTTTTTGATTATTAAAATCAATATTCCCTTTGGTATAAAGTAAGATGGGTCCATCTTCACAATGAACCAGCCGCTTAGGATAGTTGTCGTTTAAGTAAAATAGCGGAATAATATCGTTTTCTTGAATGTATTCAAGTTCTTCTTCTGCAATATTTAATGCTTCTGTTTTATGGTCTATTATCGATTTTGCATAAACACTTCCTATTCCGGGAACTTTTTCTAATAATCTTTTGCTCTCTTTAAAAACTTGCTCTGAACTACCACAATAAGCAATTAACTTTTTAGCTGTTACATCACCAATATTCGGAATAGAGGTAAGAGCAATATGATAAAGTAGTTGTTCGTTCATTGTTTTTTAATACCTTAGTCAAAACTAAGAGAATAAATTTTTTTAATGAATATTTTAGGTGTAATTCCTTCGCGATATGGCTCTATTCGTTTTCCAGGAAAACCATTAATTGATATTGATGGGAAAACCATGATACAACGAGTTTATGAACAAGCAAAAAAGTCAGAAAGCCTTTCTGATGTTGTTGTTGCTACTGATGACGAGCGCATATTTAATGAAGTAAAAAGTTTCGGAGGAAACGTTGTTATGACTTCTGATTCTCATGAAAGCGGCACAGAACGGTGCAATGAAGTATTAGAAAAATCAACACAAAGATTTGATGTAGTAATTAATATTCAGGGGGACGAACCCTTTATAGATCCCGAACAAATTAATCAATTATGCGCTTGTTTTGATGATGAAAAAACAGACATAGCAACATTGATTAAAGAAATAAAAAATAACGAAGAGCTGTTTAATCCTAACCGCCCAAAAGTAGAAGTTGATTCAAACAGTTTTGCCAAAATGTTTAGCCGGGAAACTATTCCTTTATTAAATAATATAGAAAAAACAGAATGGCTTAAACATCAAAAATATTTTAAACACATCGGCCTTTATGGGTACAAATCTGAAACTTTAAAAGAAATTTGTCAATTAAGCCCTAGCCCACTAGAAATTATAGAGCGATTAGAGCAATTGCGCTGGCTAGAAAACAACTATAAAATTAAAGTTGCCGAAACTTCGTTTGAAGCAATTGCCATAGATACACCTGAAGATTTAAAAAAAATCACTTTTAAGTAGGGTTAGTTTTTCTTATTTTTATACTTTCGCTACCCGCAAATTTTATGGCTTTAGACACACACATATCAGAACTGCTTTATAAACACGATTGTGTTATTATTCCTGCTTTGGGTGGTTTTGTTGCCAATTATCAACCTGCGAAAATTAACGGCATTCAAAACACTTTTTACCCTCCATCAAAAAGTATTTCTTTTAATAGAAGCTTAATTAACAATGATGGCTTATTGGCTAACCATGTTGCTCAAAAAGAAAAGGTTAGTTACCCTAATGCTTGTAAACGAGTGGAACAAGAAGTTGCTAACATTAATGTTAATCTAAAAAACAAAAAACGAGTTTTATTAAAAGATGTTGGAACACTTTTTTTAGATTCAGAAAACCGCCTACAATTCGAGCCTGCTGAAAATGTAAACTTTTTATTAGATGCTTACGGGTTAACTGTTTTCCAAAAACAACCTATAAAGCGTGTAACTTTAGAAGAAAAAATAACAAAAGAATTCAAAGATAGAACAGTCCCCTTAACTGTTGTTGGTGAGGAAAAAAAATCGTCAAAAAAATGGGTGGTTGCTGCTGCAATTACAATCCCTTTAGCATTTTTTGCCATTTGGATACCCAACAAATATGATTTAGGTAGCAACATAAATTATGCAAATCTAAACCCATTTACTCCTGATGTAAAAACTGTTTATGAACCAAACAACACCAGCCTAAACATAAGTTCTGAAGAGGAAAATAGAGAAAGCATAAAAGATAAAATTGCCCTAGCCGGAGCTAATGACCTTTACTTAGAAATTAAAATAAATGAAGCTGATTATGTGGTAAGGCTTAACGACAAAATCATAGCTGAGGCAGAATCTACCTATGTAGCAACAAGAAAAAAAGAGTTGCACTACCACATTGTTGGTGGCTGTTTCAGTAGTAAGGTAAATGCTAAAAAAATGGTTAGACGCCTTAAAAAAGAAGGTTTTGATGCCAACATTGTTGGTAAAAGAAAAGGTTTGTGGACTGTAAGCTATAATAGTTTTGCCACTAGAAGAGAAGCTGTTCAGTTTTTGTCAGAAGCAAAAGATCATAACAAAAAAGCCTGGGTACTTAATTACTAAATAAAGCTCATTATCTTTTGTTTTGGGATTCCAACATCCCGTCAAAAAAAAAATTAAAGCATGTTTTTTTGTTTAATTGTTTTGTAGTTTTGTTAAACGTTTATATTTTAAAAAACACACTCACATGAAAAACATTATACTTTCAGGACTTCTAATGCTTTGTTCTTCTCTTTTTTCCCAAACATGGGTGCAAATGGCTAACGCTCCAATTGCAAGACACCACCCCATATCTTTTTCTTTAAACGGAAAGGGTTATGCTGTTACTGGGTCAATACCTAACGGCAACCCCTCTAATGATGTGGTTGAATACGACCCTATATTAAATTCATGGACGGCCTTGGCAGATTTTCCGGGTTCTGCTAGAAGCTTTGGAATTGGGGCTGTTAATAATGGTTTAGCATATTTGGGGTTTGGAGCAACATCGGTGCAATATTTAAATGACTTTTGGAGCTTTGATGCCTCTTCCGGTACATGGACGCAACTTGCTAGTTGTGGTTGTTCAGGAAGAAGACATCCAGCTATGATAGCTAGTGGTAATAAAATTTATGTTGGCTTAGGTGACAACTCTTCAGGAGACCTTAATGATTGGTGGTTATATGACATCCCTTCTAACACTTGGACACAAATTGCCAACCTCCCTGGGCCAGCAAGGCACCATCCCTATATGTTTAATGCTGGTGGAGAAGTTTTTGCAGGTTTTGGTCACAGCGGAAGCACAATTTATGATGATTGGTATAAGTTAGATACTGCTCTTAACACTTGGACTGCCGTAAGTAATTTTCAAGGTGAAGCAAGGGTTGCAGGAACACAGTTTAGTTGGGGTGGCTTAGGATATGTTTTAAGTGGTGATGGTGACAACCATAATTATATGCAAACAGGAGAAATGTGGAGCTACAATCCAATATCAGACTCTTGGCAACAACTAACCCCCCACCCTGGAGAAAGCCGATGGGCACCTGGTAGTTTTGTAATTAACAACGATGTATATTTCTTTGGGGGGTATAACCGTTTAACGGGTCAGCATCCAAATGACTTATGGAAGTTTGGCTTAGGAAGTCCGACAAATGTTGATAACAACTCTTTAAAAGAGCTTAATATTTATCCTAATCCCGCAAATAACTTCATCTCGTGGGAGGGTGACGAAGGGGTTACTAGTGTTGGTGTATATAATGCATTAGGTCAAATGGTGTTAACAAGCCCAGTTATTGAAAAACAAATTAGCACAAAGAACTTGAGTAATGGCTTACACTTTATTCATTTTTACATTGGTAATAACCTTGTTAAAACTTCAAAAGTTTTGATTCAGCATTAAAAAAGCTCCTTTTCTATTTTGTCTGCTAAAAATATTGAAAGTTTTGTGTAAGACTCTTTAGTCCACCCTGCAACGTGCGGGCTTAATATTACATTTTCTGCATTAGCTAAATAATGGAAGTCAGCTGGAAGCACCTCTTTATTGATGGTTTCAAACGATTTAGTTTCAAACTCCAATACATCTAAGCAGGCTCCCAAC
>JARGOE010000075.1 GCA_029210015.1 Vicingaceae bacterium | reverse complement strand
ATAAAATTGGGATTGAATTAATGAAACTAGTTGCAACTCGTTTAGGTGTAAACCTTTATTTGTTTAATACTAATAAACTCCCAAAACATAACTTTTTTGTTGGAGGAAACATAAACGCCAACTTGGGTAAAGCAGATTTTACGGAATTTAGTTTAGGCTACACATATACATTTAACAACAATTAATCATAAAACTATTTATTCAAATATTAATCTTTGTTGGACTATTATCGTCTATGTCTTTTGCTCAAGAAACAAAAAAGAACCCCTTATTTCTTGAGCCAGAATATATGATTGGTAGAGTTGTTCCAAACTACCTAGCTAATTTCCCTAACACACATTTACAACATGGTTTAGCCTTAAGCATCGGCTCTTTTAAAACAGACACAAGCAGCAGCTGGGCAAAATATTATAATTTCCCACAAACGGGCGTTTCTTTATTCTACTCTAACATTGGTAATAATAAAATATTTGGTAATGAATTTAGTGCTATGACATTCGTTTCATTTAATGTTTTTAATAGATCATCCAAACCAACTTATTTAAAAATAGGAATTGGTGCTGCTTATTTTGATACTTATTACGACAGTATTACAAACCCTAGAAATGTAGATGTTGGTTCTCCTTTTACATGGTCGTTTCAAGCAGGAGCTTATAAGGTAATATCAGAAAAGGATGGTATGAATTTAAAATTAGGGTTTGTTTTTTCTCATGCATCCAATGGGCATACGCAACTACCTAATTTTGGATTAAACTCTGCATTATTAAGCTTATCAGCACAGTTTTACAATAAAGATTTAAAGCAATACCAATTGACTAAAACCAAAACAAAGTCTGAAAAATTATCCAAAAGTTTTGATGTTGGAGTAAGTTACGGATTAGGGTTTCATGAGTATGGAGATAAAGATGGCCCAGTTGGTACAGCAAAAAAAGGAGTTCACTCAACATCAGTTTTTGTTGGCCGAACTAAAAACAACCATTTCCGTTGGGGAGTTGGCGGAACCTACCGAATTTATGAAGTTTACAAACAACAAATCATTGAAAATGATTTGACAGCATACAAAGACAACATCAACAAATCAGCTTCTAATATTGTTTTATTTACTAATGTAGAATTTTTAATGAGTCATATTAGTATTGATGTTGAATTAGGCTTTAATCTTTACAAACCCTTTTATAAACAATACGAAGAAGACTTTCCTCCGGATCAACAAATAGCATCATACTCTGATATTAAGGGTAAAATAAAACGTGTGATTGCAACCCGACTTGGCTTGAACTTATATGCTTTTAATACTAACAAGTTGCCTAAACATAATTTTTTTATTGGCCCTCACATAAAAGCAAATTCTGGACAAGCAGATTTTACAGAACTAGCTTTTGGATATGTTTTTCGAATTAATTAAAAGTCAGTTTTCTATAAATAATGGTTCTTTTAAAAATAAAATATCGCATAGCTTTGATTTTAAATTTAAACCATAAGTTATGATTTACAGACTTTTAAAAACCATCAGCAAATTAGCCCTAAAAGTATATTTCAGAGAAATACACATAGAAGGTAAGGATCAATTACCAAAAGAAGGCCCTTTTTTAATTGTAGCTAACCATCCTAGTTCATTCTTAGACCCAGTTAGTATTGCTGTAAATATTAAGCCTAAAATTAGCTTCTTAGCAAAAGGAATAATGTTTAAAAACAAAATTATTGCCTCCATTCTAAGGGGATTAAACATGGTGCCAGTTTATAGAGCTCAAGATGACCCAAAAATGGTAAACAAAAACACCGAGGTTTTTAAATCATGTTATAAAAAACTTAAAGAAAAAGGGGTGATTATGATTTTCCCAGAAGGCACAAGTGAAATGGAAAGAAGATTAAGAAAAATAAAAACTGGAGCAGCAAGAATTGCATTAGGTGCAGAAAAAGAATATGACTACAGTCTTAATTTAAAAATTGTTCCGGTTGGATTAAACTATACAAAATCAAGTAGATTTAGAAGTGAGGTATTTGTAAATTTTGGAGAGCCTATTAAAGCGAGTGATTATTTTGAAGCATATAAAAAAGATGAGATAGGAACAGCTAAAAACTTAACCGAAAAAATTGAAAATGACATAAGAAGCTTAATGATTGCTGTTGATAAAGAAGAAAATGATGAGTTAGTTGAACGTATTGAAAGTATTTACAAAACCTCATTAAAAAACAAAACACCAAATGAAAATGAAATTGTAAACGATTTAAAGGCTTCACAAGCTATTGTAGAAGCTGTTAGTTATTTTCAAAAAACTAAGCCTGAAGTTTATGATACTATGGCAAATAAAATAGACCGTTATTTTTTAAAACTAAGAAGAGTTAAACTTTCGGATAAAAGTTTGGATAACAGTACTAAAAAACCAAATGGGTTTAGCAACATGATTAAAGCTAGTATTGCATTAATATTGGGCTTCCCATTCTGGTTATTTGGGTTTATTGCAAGCTATATTCCTTACAAACTTCCAAGAATTGTTGCATTAAAATTAACCGATAGTGAGGCATTTTATGGAGCTCTTCTAATGTCTTTAGGAACATTATTTTTCATAATTTTTTACAGCTTAGAAATTTTTGGATTTTGGATTTTAACTCAGAACCCATTATTTACAATCCTTTTTGGCATTTTACTTGTTTTAAGTGGTTTCTTTACCATTTACTATGCTCGAAATGCACGTAGGTTGTATTTCAACTTTAAACTTTATAGTAGAAAACACTTTATTAATGAATTAATAAACGAAAGAATTAGTTTAATAAATGCTTTTGATCAACTTAGAACACAATATTTAAAAGAAAACCCATAATTGAAAAGAATCAACTACATCATCATCGTTTTTATATTACTCAGTACTGTAAATGTTACAGCTCAGCAATATCATGATGATAATGTGGGAATAAACATTGGGATTGTTGCTGCTTTTGGTAATAGATTCGACCGATTTGGGGTTACTGTAAATGGCTATTATGCTAAAAATAATTTTCAGGTAAATGGAGGTTTAAGGTGTTATTTTAACTTTAAAAATATTGGGCCAAACAAACAATACATAGAAGTTGTAACAAGCTTGGGAATAGTTTACGGATATGGGGAATATAATACAGACACTTCTTTGTTTTTTAATCCAGTTAGCAATCAAACGTTCAAAAAAAACAGCATAGGTTATGCTTTTAATTGGTACATCAACCCAATTGGTACAAGCCAACAAACAGGAACCATTTCTATTGAAGTAAATAACTTTAATTTAATTGCGGAGAATGATATTTTTGCTCGCCCAAAATTAGACAGATATCGAACTGGTGCCTTTCTAATCCAGTATAAGAAAGCTGATTTTGCTTTAGGATTAAATACTACCTTGTTTACTGGTCAAATGGGTAAAAAGATAACTGATAATAATTATCCTTTTTCGCACTTATATAAAAGCAACGTTGATGGTAATTATACACAAAGTTCTCATGGACTACTTAGTATTCAAGCCCAATACATAACTGAAAACTACCAACAATTACAAGGGAATTTTGGCATAGACTCTGAAAGAATTAGGCACGTAGTTCAGAACAGACTCATTCATGATATGATTTTTTTACCGAAAGCTTGGCGTAAGAAATCAAATGCTCATATCCCTATGTTAGATGATAAGGGTAATCAATACTTGTTTAAGGAAGGACAAACGATAAAAAAACCAACATTTTATTTTAATGGTTTTAGTAACTCTGGTTTGTTTTATTAAAATATCCTTAAATTTACATATGTAAAATTATTAATTATGAAATCACTTTTATTAAGCTTTTTTATTCTTTTCGCTACTTTTAGTTTTGCTGGAAATAATATAAAATCTAGTATTGAGGCAACTATCACACAAATAAAATCTGATAAAAATATCACTCAAAAAGATAAAGATAAATTTGTAGCTCGTTTTAATATTTTACTACAAAAACTTAATGAAAACAATACTGTTGAAACTCAAACTCAAATAACTAAAGAGTACAGTAGATTATCTCATAATTTCACTAAGACTACTGGGGTTAACCTTCCAGCGTCAACAGAAAACTATACGAAATAAACAATTTAGTACGTTCCAGATATACAATATACACTTGAACTTGTAAATGAAGTGGCAATAGAATCGGCTGATCTAAATTTATATTCTATTCCAACATTTGTACTTTGATTTAAATAGACACAACATCTTACTTGATCTCCAACATTACCGCTTGCCATAGCAACAGAAAGAACACTATAATTATTTGAAGGATAGTATACCATTTTACTTTTATCAATGGTATTGGTAACTCCTTTAGCCAAATTAGTATATTTTACACTATCCACAATGCTATTGTCATTAGTTATCTTAACCATTAAATGTCCAATATCATAACTTGGTGAAGTATAGGGGTAAGGAGTAACTTTCTTTTCTTCTTTACTACAAGCAACAAAAACTAAAGTCGAAAACACTAATATTAATATGGAAAACTGCTTTGATGTCATATTCCTAATTTTAGTTAAAGATAAGAAAGTTCATTTAAATCAAAATATTAACCTGCCCAACCATCTCTATCTAAACTTCGGTATTGAATAGCTTCTGCTAAATGATTCGTTGAAATATTTTGCTCACCTTCTAAATCGGCAATGGTACGAGCTACTTTTAAAATTCTATCATAAGCTCTGGCAGACAACCCTAATTTATCCATAGCTTTTTTTAGCAACTCTTTTCCTGCTTCATCTATCTCACAAATTTGCTTTAGGGTTTTAGATGATATTTGAGAATTAGCATGTACCCCTTCTTTGTCTTTAAAACGCTCTTCTTGTGTTTTACGAGCAACAATTACTCGCTCTCGTATCTTTTCACTCGATTCTCCAGCAGCTTTCTCGCTTAACTCATTAAATGAAACGGGAGTTACTTCCACATGCAAATCAATTCTATCCAACAAAGGCCCTGATATTTTACTCAAGTATTTTTGTACCACTCCTGGTGAGCAAACACAATTTTTTTCAGGATGGTTATAATATCCACAAGGGCAAGGATTCATAGATGCCACCAACATAAAGCTTGCAGGGTAATCCACAGTAAACTTAGCTCTTGATATTGATACTTTTCTATCCTCTAATGGCTGTCTTAACACCTCCAAAACAGTGCGTTTAAACTCTGGTAACTCATCTAAAAATAACACTCCGTTATGAGCTAAAGATATTTCTCCAGGCTGAGGGAAACCACCCCCTCCAACTAACGCAACATCACTAATAGTATGATGTGGTGAACGAAAAGGACGTACATTAATTAAAGATGTTTCTTTAGCCAATTTTCCGCCTACAGAGTGAATTTTAGTAGTCTCCAAAGCTTCCAAAAGTGATAATGGTGGTAATATGGTTGGCAATCGTTTTGCCAACATGGTTTTACCAGCACCAGGAGGACCTATTAAAATTACATTATGACCACCTGCAGCAGCAATCTCTAATGCACGTTTTATATTTTCTTGTCCTTTAACATCTTCAAAATCAAATTCAACTTTATTTAAATTCTCATAAAAAGTCTTTCGAGTATCTAAATCTATTTTAGTAATAGACTCATTGCCATTAAAAAAATCAATAACTTCTTTAATGTTTTCAACACCATAGACATCTATATCTGAAACAATCGCAGCTTCTAAAGCATTTTCTTTTGGTAAAATAAAACCTTTAAAGCCATCTTTCCGGGCTTGTATTGCAATTGGTAAGGCTCCTTTTATTGGTTGTAAACTTCCATCTAACGAAAGCTCTCCCATAATTAAATAATCTCCAACCTTCTCATCATTCATTTGACCAGAAGCAGCTAAAATACCTGTAGCAATGGTTAAATCGTAAGCAGAACCTTCTTTACGAATATCGGCAGGCGCCATATTAACTACGACCTTTTTGCCTGGCATTTTATAACCCACATTTTTCAATGCAGATTCAATTCTATGCTGACTTTCTTTTACAGCATTATCAGGTAACCCAACCATAAAAAACTTCATCCCTCTATCTACATTTACCTCAATAGTAATAGTAATGGCATCAACACCTACAACGGCACTTCCGTAAGTTTTTACAAGCATAGTTTATCCTAAATTTTCCTCCACAAAATGTATTAGTGAGTGTATTACTTTTATATGAATTTCTTGAATTCTATCAGCATAACCATTATGTGGAACTCTAATTTCAACATCACACAATTCAGCCAATTTACCCCCAGATTTCCCTGTTAAACCAATAACTTTAACTCCCTTTTCTTTAGCTACTTTAGCTGCTCTTAAAACATTTTCAGAGTTTCCGCTAGTACTAATTGCTAATAAAACATCTTCTTTTCTTCCAATAGAATCTACATAACGAGAAAATATTTCTTCATATCCATAATCATTTCCTACACAACTTATATGCGAGGCATCTGAAACAGAAACTGCTGGTAAAGCTTTTCTGTTTTCTCTAAATCTTCCTGTCATTTCTTCTGCAAAATGCATTGCATCACACATAGATCCCCCATTCCCACAAGAAATTGCTTTTCCACCACTTTTAATAGATTGAACCAATAACTGTCCGGCTTGCTTTATTTTATTGATGTTATCATCATCATTAATAAATTGGTCTAATAATTGTTTAGCCTCAAGGAAATTATTTTTAATTAGCTGTGAATTCATTCTTTATGTTTTGTTTTAAGAAATATAAATGCAAATTTATAGCAATCAAATTTAGATAATAAATAAAGTATATTTACTTTTATGTTCAATATTAAGATTTTACCTATGAAAAAATTTTTACTGTTAATTATTACTATTGTGCTGTTCACATCTGCTAAAGCACAAAAACCTGAAGCAGTTCAAACATGCCATCAAAAATATGTGGCTGTTTTTGAAAAGCGTGGAGCTTTTCCAATTGAAGATGGAATATATGACAATGTAATAATTACATTTAGAAAAGGAAGTTTAGCTGATTGTTTTTACGGAAAAGTTAAAGTTCAACACGGGGATATAGTACCTCAAGAAATGTATTTAAAATTTGAAGATGACACTTATGAAAGGCTTCAAAAAAAGTTTCGTTACCCTGAAGAAAAAGTAACAATAGAACAAGGAATGAGCAAAACTATGATTATGTCTGATGATGAATTAATCACTGTACTATTTGTGAAAAACATTAGACCAAAAAAGAAATCATTTGTTAAAGCAGCTGACCCTGATTTTGACTTATAAAACTTATATAAATCACTTAAAAAAGGCTAGTAATTATACTAGCCTTTTTTTTTAATACAATGGAATACTCTATTAATTCCTTCTATTTTAAACGTTTCTTGATTTGAAAAGAGGGATAATAATAAACTTTCTATTTCTTTCGTTTTCTTTTTTGTTTCATGATTATGAGCAACAAAATTGAACAATATCTCTCCATTTTCATTTAAACAATTTCTAACTTGCGACAAAAATTGCTGAGTTAATACAGATTCGGGAACATTAATTCCATTAAAAATATCAATGCATATTAAATCATATTTTTTAGTTGTAATCCCAACATAATTTATAGCATTATCAATAATTACATTCAAATTATCGAATTGATTTAATCTAAAATACTTATTGCCCAATTCTATTACTTTCTCATCAATCTCTACTGCATCAATTTTAGGATTTAAAGTTAATTCGTTAAAAATAATTTGCGGGATACTTCCTGCTCCACACCCTAAAACCAAAATAGAATTGACCTCTTTTTTAGAAAGTTTAATCTTTTTAAAAGCTTGTCTAAAAACACGATGTAATGAAGCAAATGAATAGTTTGCATTAGTAGCGTTAAGCACATAATTACCATCCTGTATAGCTACAACCAATTTATTATTATAATCGCTCGAAGTTTTCTCAACCGTAATACGAGAAATATAACTCAGATATTTTTGGTAAATATTCAGATCTTTATTCTTTTTTTAGCATTATTAATAGAATAGCCTATTAAAAATAAAGCGCAAAATGGAATATAAGCGACCAATATAAAAGGCGAGAAAAAACCTCCTAAATAAAAAATAAAAGCAAGTAATGAGAAAAAGCCAATACCTGCCAAACCTATTTTTTGTACTAGATGTAATTTCATAAAGTAAAGATATAAAAAAGCCCCACTCGTTAGAGCAGGGCTTTTAATTATTTTCTCAGTAAGATTATATTACATCATACCTGGCATACCTCCTCCCATTCCACCCATTGGTGGCATAGCAGCGCCTTCTTCTTCTGGCTCATCAGTAATAACACATTCAGTAGTTAATAACAACGCTGCAATAGATGCTGCATTTTCTAACGCTACACGAGCTACTTTTGTTGGATCAATAATTCCAGCAGCAAACATGTTTGTATACTCTTCAGTTCTTGCATTGTACCCAAAGTCTCCTTCACCTTCTCTTACTTTTTGAACAACTACTGCACCTTCTCCACCAGCATTAGTAATAATTTGTCTTAATGGTTCTTCAATCGCTCTTCTAACAATTGCAATACCTGTAGTCTCATCAGCATTAACGCCTTTTAAACTTTCTAATACTTTTTCTGCTCTTACAAAAGCAACACCTCCACCAGGAATAATTCCTTCTTCAACAGCAGCTCTTGTTGCAGCTAATGCATCATCAACTCTATCTTTCTTTTCTTTCATCTCAACCTCAGTAGTTGCACCAACATAAAGTACTGCAACACCTCCTGCTAATTTTGCTAAACGCTCTTGTAACTTTTCTTTATCGTAATCCGATGTTGTAGTTTCTATTTGAGCTTTAATTTGACCTATTCTTGCATCAATATCAGCTTTAGCTCCTGCACCATTAACAATAGTTGTATTATCTTTATCAATAGTTACTTTTTCTGCAGTACCCAACATATCCAAAGTAGTATTTTCTAACTTAAAACCTTGCTCTTCAGAAATAACAGTTGCAGAAGTTAAAATTGCAATATCTTCTAACATTGCTTTTCTTCTATCTCCAAAACCTGGAGCTTTAACTGTAGCTATTTTTAAACCACCTCTAATTTTATTAACCACCAAAGTAGCTAATGCTTCACCGTCAACATCTTCTGCAATAATTAATAAAGGCTTACCCGATTGAGCAACTGGTTCTAAAATCGGTAATAAATCCTTCATATTCGAAATTTTCTTATCGAACACTAATATGTAAGGATTTTCCATATCAACAATCATCTTTTCAGCATCTGTAACAAAATATGGAGACAAATAACCTCTATCAAACTGCATCCCTTCAACTACATCAACAGTAGTTTCTGTTCCTTTTGCTTCTTCAACAGTAATAACTCCTTCAGTTTTAACTTTAGCCATTGCTTCAGCAATTAAACCACCAATAGTATCATCATTATTAGCTGATATAGTAGCAACTTGTTTTATCTTTTCATTATCTGTACCAACACTTTGAGAAATGTTTTTTAACTCAGCAGTTACAGCAGCAACTGCTTTATCAATTCCTCTTTTCAAATCCATCGGATTAGCACCTGCAGCTACATTTTTCAACCCTGTTAAAACAATAGATTGTGCTAAAATAGTAGCAGTAGTCGTTCCATCACCTGCATCATCTGCAGTTTTACTAGCTACTTCTTTTACCATTTGAGCCCCCATGTTTTCAATAGGATCTTTTAACTCAATTTCTTTTGCTACAGAAACACCATCTTTAGTTACATGTGGTGCTCCAAATTTTTTATCAATAATAACATTTCTACCTTTTGGCCCCAATGTTACCTTAACAGCATTTGCCAATTTATCTACTCCAGCTTTTAGAGCATCTCTAGCTTCTACATCAAATTTTATATCTTTTGCCATTTTCTTTAAATTTTAAAATTAAACGATTGCGAAAATATCAGCTTCACGCATGATTAAATAATCTTTTCCTTCAACAGAAACCTCTGTTCCAGCATACTTCCCGTAAAGAACCATATCTCCTTCTTTTACAGTCATTGGCTCATCTGGTTTGCCATTTCCAACTGCCACAACTTTTCCTCTTTGTGGTTTTTCTTTTGCTGTATCTGGAATAATAATTCCTCCAGCAGTTTTTTCTTCAGCTGCCGCAGATTCTACTATTACCCTATCTGCAAGCGGTTTAATATTAATAGACATAGTTTATATTTTTTTGATTTATAAATTTATTTTATCGACTGGCTATAGTCACATTTTATACCAATTAGGCTTTTGCAAGTATTTGCCGACAATTTTTCAGTTTTGCAAAAAAAAAGTGTCAGTTTATGCTCATAAACTGACACTTTTTCACAATTCTTTTCTTTTGTTATTCTCCTGGTTGCTCAGCAGGCTGTTCCCCTGTAGCTCCAGCTCCACCTTCAGCAGGCAAAGGAATACTGTTATTTACAGGTGCTGTTGGTAATGCAGTATTATCTATAATATCTTGCATTTTAGAAACTCTTCCATCTCCTTCATCACCCTCAACAACAGTTGGCCCTGCAGTAAATGCTGAAGAAGCAATACTCAAAACAACTAAAGCAATTCCCATTGTCCATGTTGCTTTCTCTAAAAAATCTGTTGTTTTTCTAACTCCCATAACTTGGTTGTTAGTAGAAAAAGCAGAATCTAAACCACCTTTAGGGTTTTGTACCAATACAATTAGCACCAATAGCACACATACTATAATTACTAATACTGAAATTAAATATATCATCGTTTAATTTTTTGTTTCAAAATTTTAATTTGGGTTGCAAAATAACTGCTTTTTTTCGGATTATTCAAACTTAATTTTT
>JARGOE010000074.1:5300-10897 GCA_029210015.1 Vicingaceae bacterium | reverse complement strand
GCTAAAACTGCTTCATATTGGCTAATTGCTTCTTCGTAATTACCATCTGAGTAATTTTTATTGCCTTGCTCAAATGATGCGTAAGCTTCTGCTTTAACATTAAATGAAATAGTTATAATTAATATAGCTGTTATATATTTTAAGAAATTCATGATTTAACCTCCTGTTCAATTTGGTTAATAATGTTTTCTGCTTTGTTGTAAACTTCTTGTTCTGAAACTGCAACTGGAGCAAAACGAGCCATATCACAAAGTTCTATAGTATCAATTAAGTCTTGTGTTGTTTGTTCAGAAGCATTAATTGCAATTAGTTTATCCTTAATGTTGTTTTGATTTAATTCGCTTGGTGCAATGTTTAATTTATCGCCAATGTAACCGAATAGCGCTTTAGAAACATTTTCGTAAAACTCATTTTTATTGTTGGCTGCTAAACTTTGCTTAGCTGTACTTAATAGTTTAGTTGCAATTTTGTTGGCTTTTTTACTTTTCATTCCAACAACATCGCTTTGAGCTACTCTAATTCTGTTTCTAAAAATAAAAGCAATTACAAATAAGATAGGAGCTAACAGCATTAATAAATAAAAGCTAACACTTCCATAAAAAGATTCATTTGCACTTATTGTTTTGATGTCTTTGGTGTGAATGTATCTGATATCATTTCCTAAAACCTTAATCTCTTCTTTATTGCCTGTATAAACCATGTTTTCTGAACCAGCCTCTCCTTTTAATACATTAATGTTGATGGGGTCAGAGGTAATAGTTTTATATTTTTTATTACTTGGATTGAAGTAACTAAATTTAATAGGATCTAATTTGTAAGTTCCTTTATTTCTTGGGATAACTAAAAAATCAAATTCTTTGTGTCCAGAAACACCATTACTTGTAGTTGAAGTTTTGTCATCAACTTTTGGATCATATACTTCAAAATCTGATGGAAAATCTATTACAGGAGCTTCAACTAAGTTGATGTTTCCTTTACCAGATATTTTAACTTTAATGTTGATTGCTTCATTTGCTTTAATTTCGTTAGTAGACACATCAACTACCATATCTAAATTTCCTACTGCACCATTAAAGTTATCAGGTTTTGGAGTAGGGTGGGGAAGTACAGTAATTTTTATAGGTTTACTTTTTAAGCTGTATTCTACATTTTCAACTCTTCCAAAAAATTGATCAAAAACGCTTTGCCCTCCACTTTGAGCTCTTCGTTGAACAATGAATTTCATTTCTAAAGGATCAATTTCTAATTCACCAGAACGCTGAGGGAACAGTACTATTTTTCTAATAGTGGCAATGTGCCAACGGTAACCGCCAATAATTTCTTGTCGCCATTGAGATTCTCCTAAATCAATTTCTTGACTCCAAAAACCATTTAAATCAGCACTTTTAACCAATTCATTACCAGAAATATTAACTCTAGTATAAAGCTGATAAGTAGCAATTATTTGTTCGCCTTGGTATACTTTTCTTTTACTTACCGAAGATTTAATGTATAAATCATCAGAAACATTTTCCTGTTTTGATTTGTTAGTGTTAGATGAATTTCCACCTTGATTAACTTTAACACCTTTACCTACAGAAACCTTAAATGGTTCTGTTTTATGAGTTTCTCCATTAATTTTAGCAGAAGCAGCACCAATAGTAAAATCGCCTTCTTTTACCGCCATTAATATATAACTGTAAGAAATTTGGTGAGAACTTTTACCATTTACCCAACTCATTTGGGTAGATTGATTTGGTCCTGAAAGTACTCTAAAAGAACTCCCTAAGTTTGGAGCTTTAAAGTTTTCCATTTGAGCATTTGCTGTAAATTGAACCTGAAACCTATCACCAGTTTTTACAGCAGTATGACTACTTGCAGCAGTAAACTCTACTTGTGCAAATGAGCTTATTGATATTAACAATAAGACAATTAGTGTAGTACTATGTTTTATATTTTTTAACATTACAAATTCAAAATTCAACAATTAAAATTTCTTTACCAGTCTTTTTCAATGTTTGTTTTTTGAGCTTTTCCTTTTTTCTTTTTAAGTTTCGCTTGTACTTGTTTCTCTTTATTGTTTAATGCATCTAGCATTCGTTGGGCATCTTTTTTAGAAATTTGATTTGGTTTTTGCTGTTGTTGCTTTTTCTCCTCATCTTTTTTCTTTTCTTCTTCGTTTTTCCCGTCCTTATTTTTGTCTTCGTCTTTCTTATCCTTATTATCCCCGTCTTTTTTGTCTTTATCCTTGTTCTCGTCTTTATTGTCCTTATTATCTTTATTGTCTTTGTTCTCGTCCTTATCCTTGTCTTTATCCTTATCCTTGTCTTTGTCCTTGTTTTCTTCCTCTTTCTTTTGTTGTTCTTTTAATTTTTTTTGAGCGTACGAAAGGTTGTAACGTGTGTCATCATCACTTGGGTTTTCTCTTAATGCTTTTTTGTAAGCATCAATACTCTCTTTGTATTTTTGAGATTCTAAATAAGAGTTTCCAATATTGTGATAAGACTTTGCTTTTAAATCTTTATCGGTAGTTGTTTCTGCTACTTTTTGAAATTGTTGAATGGCTTCGGCATATTTTTTTTGTTTGTACAATGCATCACCTAAATTAAAATCTGCTTTGGTTGATTTAATGTTTTTCTCTAATGCTTTTTTATAACTAGCGTTAGCTTCATCATATTTTTGCTGTTTATACAAATCATTTCCTTCACGGATATATTTCTTTTCTTCTTGAGCAGAAGCACTCAAAACACTAAACAAGGCTAATATGTAAAAGATATATTTCATTTATTTTTTCACTTCAAATAAATTAATCCCATCTAATTTACTGCTTTTTCTATTACTGATAAAGAATTCAGTCACTAACAAAATTAATGCAACAATTAAAAATGCTTGAAATCGGTCTTCATAATCTTTGATTGATTTACTTCCAAACTCTTTCTTTTCAAGTTTATCAATTTCGTTCATAATAATGCCTAACCCAGCATTAGCATTATTTGCCCTAACGTAAGAGCCTCCACCAGCCGAAGCAATATCCTTTAGCATGGTTTCATTTAGTTTTGTAACAACTGTATTTCCTGTATTATCTGTTCTAAAGCCTATTTGAGCTCCGTTTTTATATATTGGAATTGGAGCACCTTTTTCAGCTCCCATACCAATTGTATGAACAGCAACACCTTCAGCGTATGCAGAAGCAGCTGCACCAGAGGCGTCATCTTCATGATTTTCTCCATCAGTAATTACAATGATAGATTTGCTAGTTCCATTTTCAAAATCAAATGATTCCATAGCTAATTCAATAGCAGAACCAATTGCTGTTCCTTGTGTTGGTACAATGTCTGTACCAATAGTTTCTAAGAATAATTTAGCAGATGAGTAATCTGTTGTTATTGGTAACTGAACATAAGCATCACCTGCAAAAACGATAATTCCTAATCTATCATTGTGTAGTTTTTCTATTAACTGATAGATGGCACGCTTAGCCCTTTCTAGCCTGTTAGGAGATAAGTCTTCTGCTAACATGGAGTTAGAAACATCTAAAGCAATCATTAAATCTACACCCTCACGTTTTACTTCGTCTAACTTGGTTCCAAATTGTAAATTGGCTAAGCCTACCAATAAAAATAGCATGGCAAGTGCGTAAAAAGCAAACTTTACTATAGGTAATGTTTTGGATACATTAGGCATTAAGCGACTAGTAACTTCTATGTTTCCAAACTTTTTTATTTTTCTTTTTTTCCAATTTTGGATTAAGATAAATACAATAAGGATAAGCGGGATTACTCCTGCTATTGCCCAAAGAAATGATATGTGTTCAAACCTAAACAATGCCTTTAAATAATATATTTCTTAATAAAAACTCTATTAGTAATAAGCCAACTGCTAATAATGCAAATGGCCAAAATCTTTCTGATTTCTTTTTATACTCTGTTACTTCAATTTTTGACTTTTCTAATTTGTCTATTTCCTTATAGATATCTTCCAACTTATCCTTATTGGTAGCTCTAAAATATGCTCCATCTGTTGCGTTAGCTATTTCTTTCAATGTTTTTTCATCAATTCTAACAGGAACATTTTGATATTGTTTTCTTCCAAATGGGTCAATGTAAGGCGTTGGAGCTTCACCGTTAGAACCAACACCAACAGTATAAACTCTAACCCCAAATTCTTTAGCTATTTCGGCAGCGGTAACAGGAGGTATTGAGCCAGAGTTGTTAGAACCATCTGTTAATAGAATAGCAACTTTACTTATAGCGTCACTATCTTTTAATCGGCTTACAGCAGTTGCTAAACCCATTCCTATTGCAGTGCCATCTTCTATCATTCCGTTTTGAATATCTCCAAAAAGGTTTAATAATACATCATGGTCAGTAGTTAAGGGACATTGTGTAAAGCTTTCTCCAGCATAAATTACTAAACCAATTCTATCGTATGGTCTTTCCGAAATAAAATCCATGGCTACTTGTTTAGAAGCTTCTAAACGATTTGGACTAAAATCTTCAGCCAACATACTTCCAGAAATATCTAAAGCAATTACAATATCAATACCTTCCGTAGTTACATCTTGCCAACTTAAAGATGTTTGAGGGCGAGCAATTGCCGTTATTAATCCAGCAAGAGCTATACACCTTAAAACAATTAAACTATGTCTGAAATATGCTAAAGGTGAATGACCAAAAGTTTTTGTGCTAGCTACCTTAACAGTTCCTTGTAATTTTTTTTGACGCAAAATATACCAAGCAATCATTATTGGAATAATCAATAACGCCCAGAAAAATTCAGGGTTAGCAAATGATATGTTTCTCCAATCACTCAGCATTATCTTCCTTAGGTGTAATAATTAGTTTGGTTTGGTTAACAAATTCAATCGCGTTCATTAGTGATAATTCATTCTCATTCGCTAATGGCTGTTCTTTCGCAAATTTCACTAAATCGGCTAACATTAATGCTTGGTTTAGTTTTGCTAAAACATCAGGTTGTAATGTTTGAAAACGTAAGTTTTGTATTATCTCATCTGTAGTATTTTCTAAAGCATTGATTTGATACCTAGTTTCTATATACGCTCTTAATGTTTCAGAAATTTCAGAATGGTATTGCTTTATTTTACCAGTTTGCCATAATTGTTTTTCTCGAAGTTTGTTCAATTTTTCTAAGGCAATTATATAATCTGGAATATCTGGTACTACTTCTTCAACGATAGGCTCAGGTCTGTTTTTTAAGTATTTAACAACAACTATAATTATAATAATTAACACTAATATTCCAACTATCCATATCCAGTTATCTTTTAGCCAATCTTTAAAAGAAAAAGGTTCTTCCAAAGGTTCTTTAATATCAAAAATGGCTTTTGTGGTATCAACTTCCATTGTTTGAACATCGATAAATAAATCATCTGTTGAGGTAAGTGTATCTTCATTTATTTTAAACTTAAAATAAGGTACTTTATAATACCCAGAGTCAAATGAAGTAATGGTAATGTGTTGCACTTGCTCAACTTTAGATAAATCATTTTGGTCTGGATATATTGTATCGATAGGTGACGAGTAGATAATTTCTACAAATTCACTTAAAGTATCTTTAACATCAGGAAATTTAATCGCAACAGTTTCTCCATCTAATTG
>JARGOE010000074.1:0-5200 GCA_029210015.1 Vicingaceae bacterium | reverse complement strand
ATAATCATTAAAATGTGGCTTCTTCCTTTTTTTGGAGGAATAAACTTTTCAATTTTATCTGAGAAGAAAATTACACCAACTTTATCATTATTTTGTATGGCAGAAAAGGCCAATACTGCACAAATTTCAGTAGCTAATTCTTGTTTGCTTTTTTGTTGGGTTCCAAATTCTTTAGAACCACTAACATCTACCAAAAGCATAACAGTCATTTCTCGTTCTTCTTCAAACACCTTAACATAAGGGTGATTAAAACGAGCAGTTACATTCCAATCTATTGTTCTTATCTCATCACCATGCTGATATTCTCTTACTTCACTAAAAGCCATACCACGCCCCTTAAAAGCAGAGTGATACTCACCCGAAAAGATTTGATTGCTCAAACCACGAGTTTTAATCTCTATCTTTCTTACTTTTTTTAGAAGATCAGATGTAGATAAATTACTCACTTGTTAAGGAATTTCAACGTTATTTAAAATACCGTTAATAATTTCTACGGTAGTTATGTTTTCAGCTTCAGCTTCGTAACTTAAACCAATTCTGTGTCTTAAAATATCATGACAAACAGCTCTAACATCTTCAGGAATTACATAACCTCTTCGTTTAATAAAAGCATAGGCTTTAGATGCTAAAGCTAAATTTATACTTGCCCTAGGCGAACCTCCAAAAGTGATTAAGTTTTTATAATCAGCTAAGTTGTAGTTTTCTGGAGAACGAGTAGCATCAACAATATCCACAATGTATTGCTCAATTTTCTCATCCATATAAACTTCTTTCACAACAGCTCTAGCTCTCGTAATATCTTCTGGTTTTAATACACAGTTAGGAGAGGGGAATCCATTAATTGAATTACGGATAATTATTTTTTCTTCATCTTTTTTAGGGTAGTCTAAGACTACTTTAAGCATAAATCTATCTACTTGAGCTTCAGGTAAAGGGTAGGTTCCTTCTTGCTCAACAGGATTTTGTGTCGCTAATACTAAAAATGGTTCAGGTAATTTAAATGTTTCTTCGCCAATAGTTATTTGTCGTTCTTGCATTGCCTCTAATAAAGCACTTTGAACCTTTGCGGGAGCTCTGTTAATTTCATCAGCTAAAACAAAGTTGGCGAAAATAGGCCCTTTTTTTACTGAAAACTCTTCTTGCTTTTGGTTGTATATCATTGTACCTACTACATCGGCAGGTAATAAATCTGGAGTAAACTGTACCCTGCTAAATTTTGCATCTACCGTTTTTGCTAAAGTATTAATAGCTAGGGTCTTTGCTAAACCAGGAACACCTTCTAATAAAATATGTCCATTAGATAGTAAACCAATTAGCAATCGTTCAGTCATATGTTGCTGACCAATAATTACCTTACCCATTTCCATTGTTAATAAATCAACAAAAGCACTTTCTTTCTGAATTTTTTCGTTTAAAGCCTTAATATCCACATTAGATGTTTGTGATCTAGTTGGAGTTTCATCTGGCTGAAGATTTGGTCTTTGACTTTCTGTATTTAATTCTTCCATAATTTCATTAAAAAAATATTATCAAAAATAAGCACTGAAAGCTGGTTTACCAACTAATGTTTATCATCCACTGTTAAAAAATGTTAAAGCTTCAAATGAATCAAGTCAAATAAATATTATTACATTTACTATTGTTCAGTATTAAGATTAATTTATTAATATATGAGATATTTGGCATTGATTTTATTCTTTTTTTTTGTGTTAAAAATAGTTTGTGCACAGAAAAAAAATACTGTTAACATTCAACGAATAGCTGTTGAGAAGGATTGTGTAGTTGAGCCTGCATTAATTCCTGATTCTTATGATGCCTTATTATTCAACCTTGAAGCTCCCTCTCCAGATGGAAACTCAGTAAAATCTCATTTATTAAGGCAAAAGATGAAACAGAAAGAACTTTACCCTATAAAAAATGATGTCAAAAACAAAGTAAGTAGTTCAGCATTAAAGCCTTCAATTGGCCAAGAATTTCCATTATTAAGATATGTTGGATCCTTAGTTATAGATTTAAATGGTGGTTTGCCTAATGATAATACTTTAGCTGTTTCGAATGGTGGTATTGTTCTGACTGGTATGAATTCTTTTGTATTTGCTTACGACCTTATACAGGATACAGCAATATTTCCTAACTTCTCTATTTCATTAAAGAACATGGCTAACGGAAATATTGGGCAGAATTATTATGATCCTAAATTAATATATGATAAAAATAAGGATAGGTTTATTTTAGTCTTTTTACAAGATACAGATCCATCAACCAACAAAATTGTAGTTTGTTTTTCCACTTCTAATGACCCTAACGATCCTTGGAATGTTTATAGGTTACCTGGTAACCCATTAAATAATAATCGATGGACAGACTTTCCAGCTATTGCTATTACAGAAACTGATTTATTTATTACGGGCAACCTAATTGTACCAAACGTGTCATGGCAGGTTGGTTTTGATGGTTCGGTAGTATGGCAAATTGAGAAAGAAAAAGGCTATAATGGGGATACCACCCTTAATACGGTTTTTTATAACAACATTACCTATGGAGGGAATTACGTTAGAAACCTTCACCCAGTTCAAGGTGCAGATGGTGTTGTTGATGAACTTTATCTACTATCTAATAGAAATTTTGATTTGTCCAACGATTCTATTTTTGTGGGTCATATCCAAGGTACATCTCTTGATACACAAACATCGCTTAATGTGGCAGTTTATAAGTCTAATTTAAATTATGGAGTACCACCAAACGGCAGGCAATTTGATACTGATTTAATGGATACAACAAGTGGATTGCAAACGAACGATGCAAGAGTTTTGGGAGCAATTAAAATAAATGATAATATACAATTCGTATCAACTACTGTTAACCCTGCTACTGGTTATTCGGGCATATACCATGGCAAGATATCTAACATTGCCGATCAGCCTATTGTTTCGGCCAATATTATTGGTGATACGGTTAAAGATTTTGCCTATCCAAATATTGCTTGGCTAGGGAATGAAGAATGTGACATTGAGACAGTAATTGGATTTAATTACACTTCATTTACCGATTTTCCTGGAACTTCTTGTGTGTATTATGATAATGATGGGAATTATTCGGAGGAAAAGGTAATAAAGGGAGGTGCAAATTATGTGGATAGGTTATCTGGAACATATGAGCGTTGGGGTGATTATTATGGTATGCAGAGAATGTATGCAAAAACAGGCTCAGCTTTTTCTTTTGGTTTTTATACCTTGCAAAATAAAAGAAATACTGGCTGGTGTGCTGAGTTGATTACACCAGACCCTAGTAAGATGCGATTAAATATGGCGCAAACTTATACTTCTTCATCTTGTGCTCAACAAATTACGATAGATGTTGACGGTGGGTTGCCTCCATATAGTTATGTTTGGGATAATGATATAAATAACAGCTCTCCAACTTCAACTGGAATTTGTTTAGTTGATTCTGTAACAGTAACCGTAACTGACTCTAGAGGGTGTTCTATAAATAGAGTGTCTTATAAAGAAATTATACCTCTTGAAGGGGATAATAATATTTATCCAAATCCGTTTTCGACTAATTTTTCGGTTCAGTTTACTTTAGATGCAGACAGAACAGTTATTGCAAAAATTTATGATTTAACAGGAAGATTAGTTACAGACTTAATTCAAAGGAATGCCCGTAAAGGATTGAATGAATTAGTGTTTTCCTTAACTCCTTTAGCTGTTGGAAACTATGTTTTGAAGATTGATGCTGATGGGGAAGAAATATTAAATGAAAAAATATCAAAATATGAGTGATAAATTAACGTTAACAGAAACCATTGATATGGTAAAAGAATTTCATGAAGCTTTTAAAATTGTTAATGAAGAGCAACCTATTGGCAAAATTGATGAGAAAGATTATCTGTTACGGTATAAATTGATGAGAGAAGAGAATGAAGAGTACCTGGAAGCGGCAGAGAATGGTGATTTGGTTGAGATTGCAGATGCTTGCGGAGATATGTTATATATATTATGTGGAACAATGTTAAAGCATGGTCTACAAGATAAAATAGAAGAAGTATTTAGAGAGATACAGAGTAGTAATATGAGTAAGCTTGATGAAAATGGTGAGCCAATTTATCGTGAAGATGGAAAAGTATTAAAAAGCGACTTGTACTTTAAGCCTGACATTAAAACAATTTTAGAGAATTAGATTAATAAAAAAAGGTGAACAACAAACTTGTTCACCTTTTTTAGTGTAAGCATTAGATAGGTGCCTATTTCTTTAACTTAGGGTTCATAGCATCAGTTAAACCTTCACCAATTAAGTTGTATATCGTTACTGTAATAAATATTGCAAAACCAGGAAATATTGCTAACCACCAAGCTGTAGAATCTTGACGAGCAGCTGATAATAAAGATCCCCATGTAATAGTTTCTGCTGGTACACCAACACCTATAAATGAAAGTGTTGATTCAATTAATATTGCAGATGCAATACCAAAAGCGATAGAAATTAAAACTGGTGATAATGCATTTGGTAATGCATGTTTTACAATAATTCTAAATTCTTTATATCCTAAAGCATTTGCAGCTTCAATGTATTCTAGGTTTCTAACTCTTAATAATTCTGCTCTTGTAAATCTTGCAATACCTGTCCAAGTCGTTAAACCAATAATCATCATTACAATAAAAATAGATGGTTTGGCAACAACAGCAGCAATAGAAATAATTAAGAATAAACGAGGAATAGATACAACTACTTCAATTAATCTACTTATTAAAATATCGGCTGGTATTACAACTTGTTGTTTTAAAATAGGTAGCATTTTAAATGCTTTGCTAATCATTTTAAAGCCAAACATTACTGCGCCAAATATTATTAAGCTAATAAATAATTCCCATGAGAAACTACTAAAGGATTCTCCAATGGCATCAGATAGGGTATAAGACCTTGTGCCAAAAGCATAAAAGCAAGCAAATACAAAGCCTATAATATAAATAATTAAAGATGAAACACTCATCTTCAATTTATCATCACCATAATAACCAGCAATAGCTCCGAAGAAAATTCCAATAATTGCTGCTATTCCCATAGAAACGATACCTACTAAAAGTGCAATTCTGGTACCATGTATCATACCCGCAAAAACATCATGTCCTAATGCATCTGTTCCTAACCAGTGCTTCCATTTTGAAGACTCAACATCTTGCTCATCAAAAGGACCAACAGA
>JARGOE010000001.1 GCA_029210015.1 Vicingaceae bacterium | reverse complement strand
CTATCTATCTATCTATCTATCTATCTATCTATCTATCTATCTATCTATCTATCTTATCTTAATAGACAACAGAGAAGAGGATTGAAAGAGGAATAAATATGAGCATAAAAAAAGCCCGACCAAATGGTCGGGCTTTCTTATATATTATTCTTTCTACTTCTTAGAAGTGGAAGAAGATGCTAATTACACCACCGTTGTTATCAGTATCAATTCCAAAAGAACTAGTACCACCTTGAGTAGTTTCTTTAGTAATTAAACTGTTATCAGTAGCTGTTGGCGTAGCTAATCCCCACTCTTCAGTAGTAACTGTACCGTCACCTGTAGAAGTCATTGCTAATCCCCATCCGTATTCTGCAGCAACAGATACTTTAGGAGCGATAAACCATTCAACACCAGCAAAACCTCTTAATCCGATTTGCATAGTAGAACCGTTAGAAACTTTAGTAGTTCTTGGTCCGTTAGATGAAGTAGTTGTTCCAGCATCGAAATCATCAGTCCAAGTAGCAGTGAAATCATCACTAAAAGTACTTCCGAAAGTATGCTCAACGCTACTAGATCCGAAAGAGATTAATAATTCACCACCATAAAATCCTTGGATTCTAGTGTTTCCTCTTCTTTTCTCAATACCACCACCTAAAGTAATGTTAAAGTTAGAAGTTTTTCTTTCATCACCTAACTCTACTACAGTAGCAGGGTTAACTGCTGAAGTATCAAAAAAGTTTTTGTCAGTAGTACTTCCAAAACCAATTCTGATTTTTGCTCTATAAGCAGTAGTTTCATCTTTAAACATTTTACCATAAACAGTCATAGCAGGTTGGTTACCTACCCATGTAGCGTTAACACTGTTTCCAGTAGTACCGTTAAACATGTTACCAGCATAGTTTAAGAATGGAGTTCCATCAAATCCTAATGCCCAGTCACCAGCTTCTGGTAAATAAGCTTCACCTTTTTTTGACGTTAAACCGTCTTGTGCAATCATTGCAGTAGCTAAAAACATTGAAGCTACAAATAATACTTTTTTCTTCATTACAAATTGTTTTAGTTAAACTTTTTAATTTTTATTATTTAAAATTTTTAGTTCGGTGCAAACATAATACAAAAAATTGATAACTACCAAATTTTTTTCAATTTTATTAACAATTGTTAATAGTTATCAACAACCTGTTCATAAGTTGCACTTACTCTTTTTTACATTTTCAAAGCAAAGTAAATAATTCCACTCTTCATATACCTATTATAAAAATAACATTTTATTAACAAATAGATATGACATTAGTCATAGAGGGTATTACTCGCTATAAGTCAGCATTCAATGAAAGTTCAATTTCATCATAAATGAACTTACCTGCCAATTTACCTATTAATGATTTAGACCCATACTCAATTCCATAACCTGTTCTATCAAAAGCAAATGTAGCTTCTATATGTAAAGAACCATCCTCATTAGCTTTTATAAGAGCAGGGAATTCAATTGCATTAGTAACACCTTTAATAGTTAAATCTGCAGTAACATTATAATAACCTTCGTTTTGCTCATCTTTAATAGCATTGGTTACATTCATACTCGCTGTTGGAAAATTCTCAACACCGAAGAAATCATCATTCTTTAAATGTGAAATTAGTTTATCATTATCTTCTCCTGGCTCAATATCAGTACAAGTAATTTGAGTCATATCAATTGTTAAACCACCAGTTAATGATTCTTCTTCCATTTTTAAAGTAGATTCAGAAATTGCCACACCACCAGTATGCATTCCACCAACTTTTCTACCTGTCCAAACAACTTGCTTAGTACTTTCAACAGCTACAGGAGCTTCAACAACTTCCTCAACAACTTCTTCAACTACTGCTACTGGTTCTTCAGCATGAGCCTCATCAGTATGTCCACCTAAAATAGGTGCCACAACCAATCCAATTAAACAAGTTAATTTAATTAAGATATTCATTGATGGTCCTGATGTATCTTTAAAAGGATCACCAACAGTATCTCCAGTTACAGCAGCCTTATGAGCTTCAGAACCTTTGTAAGTCATTTCTCCATTAATTTCAACACCTGCTTCAAAAGATTTTTTAGCATTATCCCATGCACCACCAGCATTGTTTTGGAAAATAGCCCATAAAACACCACTAACTGTTACACCTGCCATATATCCACCTAACATTTCTGCAACTAGCTTATTATCCTCAGGGTAAATAATCATACCTAAAACAACTATTGCAATAGGGAAACCTATTGTTAAGATTCCTGGCAACATCATTTGCTTTAAAGAAGCTTTTGTAGATATATCAACACATTTAGCATAATCAGGTTTTCCTGTTCCTTCCATAATACCTGGAATTTCTTTAAACTGACGCCTAACTTCATATACCATTTCCATTGCAGCTCTACCTACAGCATTCATTGCTAATGCAGAAAATACAACTGGAATCATACCACCAACAAATAACATAGATAATACAGGTGCTTTAAAGATATTAATCCCATCAATTCCTGTAAATGTAACATAAGCAGCAAATAATGCTAAAGATGTTAAAGCTGCAGAAGCAATGGCAAAACCTTTACCTGTTGCAGCAGTTGTATTACCAACTGAATCTAAAATATCTGTTCTTTCTCTAACGATTGGCTCTTGCTCACTCATTTCAGCAATACCACCAGCGTTATCTGCAATTGGTCCGAAAGCATCAATTGCTAATTGCATAGCAGTTGTTGCCATCATTGCTGAAGCAGCTAGAGCTACACCGTAAAATCCAGCAAAAGCATAAGACGCCCATATTGCGGCAGCAAATAACAATACTGAAGAAAAAGTTGAAATCATACCTGTTGCTAAACCAGCAATAATATTAGTTCCTGCACCAGTAGATGATTGTTGTACAATTTTTAAAATTGGCTTTTTACCTAATCCAGTATAATATTCAGTAAATGATGAAATTCCAGCCCCTACAACTAAACCAACTAATGTCGCAAAGAATACACGCATAGAAGTTATTTCTTTATCATCTTCACCAAAGAAACTCATTGTCATAGTTTCTGGCAACATCCACATTACTAATCCGAAACAAGCAACTGCTACTAATATAATAGATGTCCAGTTACCAATATTTAATGCTTTTTGTACTTGAGCTTCTTTTGCATCATTAGATGAAATTTTAACCAACATTGTACCTATTATAGATATGATAATACCAACACCTGCAATTGCCATTGGTAAAAGTATCGGTCCAATTCCGCCAAAAGCATCTTGAATTGCTCCACCCATATCTTCAATAACATAGTTACCTAGTACCATAGCAGCTAACACTGTAGCAACATAAGAACCAAACAAATCAGCCCCCATACCAGCAACATCACCTACATTATCTCCAACGTTATCTGCAATAGTAGCAGGATTACGAGGGTCATCCTCTGGAATTCCAGCTTCAACCTTTCCTACTAAATCAGCACCAACATCAGCAGCCTTAGTATAAATACCTCCACCAACTCTTGCAAATAATGCTATTGATTCAGCTCCTAAAGAGAAACCAGCTAACGTTTCTAATACCATTGTCATATCAACAGTATTTGTCCATTCACCACCCATAAACATTTGGAAGAATAAAATAAAGAATGCGGTTAAACCTAAAACAGCCAAACCAGCAACTCCTAATCCCATAACTGTACCACCACCAAAAGAAACTTTTAAAGCGTTTGGCAAACTAGTTTTTGCAGCTTCCGTAGTTCTCACATTTGTTTTAGTAGCAATTTTCATCCCCATATTTCCTGCTAAAGCAGAAAATACAGCACCTATAATAAATGCAGGAATAATAAGGTAATGAGTACTAGGAACAATAAAAGCAACACCTGCTAATACAATACTAGCTCCAATAACAAACATTGTTAAAAGTCTGTATTCTGCTTTTAAGAAAGCTAAAGCACCTTCGTAAATGTGATCAGCAATTTCTTTCATTTTACCGTCACCAGCACTTTGTTTCATTACCCATCCTTTTTTTACAACCATGTAAAGAAGGCCTAATACTGCCATTACTATTGGCATATAAATCATCATTGATTCCATATATACTTATTTATTGAATTTTTAAATTAATTTTTTAGGTCGGCAAAAGTAGATTATTATATTCTAATGTGCAAACGGTTGACAAACAGTTTGTCGCTTTTGACTATCAGTAGTTACTAATACTGTTTAGTATTACTTATACATTACTTGTTTTACAGCTTTTATAACTTTATCTACATTAGGTAAGTAGGCTTCAATTAAAGGTGGAGAAAAACTCATTGGCACATCAGCACCAGTAACTCTACCAATTGGAGCATCTAAATAATCAAATGCATTTTGTTGCACTTTAAAACATACATCTGTAGAGAATGAACCTAATGGCCATGATTCTTCAATGAATACCATCCTATTTGTTTTCTTTACTGAAGCAATAACAGTATCATAATCAATCGGTCTTAAACTTCTTAAATCGATAACCTCTGCATTAACTCCTTCTTTGGCTAGTTCTTCAGCAGCAGCATTAACAATTTTCATCATTTTACCAAAACTAACCAAAGTAACATCAGCTCCTTCTTTTACAACATTAGCTACTCCTATAGGAATAATATATTCTCCTTCAGGAACTTCTCCTTTATCTCCATACATTTGTTCAGACTCCATAAAAACAACAGGGTCATTATCTCTTATTGCTGCTTTTAACAAACCTTTAGCATCATAAGGGTTAGATGGCTGAATCACTTTTAATCCAGGACAGTTTGCGTACCAATTAGAAAAATCTTGAGAGTGAGTAGCACCTAACTGACCTGCAGCACCTGTTCCACCTCTAAATACCATAGGGATATGCAATTGTCCACCAGACATATTATGCATTTTTGCAGCATTATTAATTATTTGATCAATTGCTACTAAAGAGAAATTCCAAGTCATAAATTCCACAATAGGTCTCATACCGTTCATTGCAGCTCCAACTGCTAAACCTGTAAAACCATTTTCTGAAATAGGTGTATCTATAATTCTTTTCGCACCAAATTCATCTAACATCCCCTTACTTACTTTATATGCTCCGTTATATTCTGCAACTTCCTCTCCTAAAAGAATGATATTTTCATCCTTTCTCATTTCCTCACACATTGCCTCGTTTAGAGCTTCTCTGAACTGAATTTCTCTCATAACTTAATTTTTTAAGTGGAACAAAAATATAAAATAAATGTAGTTTTTTAAGGTTTTTAATATTTAAAGCTAATTTTGGTTTTTTATCTTTTAACAAAATTAAAAAAATCGTAAAAAATATTGCTAAAGTTTGTAGTAGTTGGTTTAGCACCAACCAACTCATTGGGCTAAGCAAACAACGGTTGATTTTACCGTTTTATCATGTGGTTACTAATGAAGAAAGTGAGCACTTTAACCAATTGTACCCTATAAAAACTGTTGAAGAATTTAAAAGCGATTTAGATTTTTTATTAAAGCACTTTAAACCAATTAGTCTTGATGAGTTAATTGAGTTAAACAAATCTGGCAAAAGGCCTAAAAAAAATTGTTTTCATTTAACTTTTGATGATGGACTCAAAGAGCTCTATACTATTGTTGCGCCCATATTAAAAGAAAAAAAAATTCCAGCTACCTTCTTTATTAATACTGACTTTATAGATAATCAACAATTATTTTATCGATTTAAAGCAAACTTATTAGCTGAAAAATATGCTGCTACTGGAATGTTAGACTTACCATACGGTGAGGAAAAAACAATGGATATGTTAGCTGAAACCTTAGATTTCAGCTTCAATGATTATCTAGCTAATGAACAACCTTACTTAACAACATCTCAAATAAATGAATTGGTAAATGACGGTTTTACCATAGGTGGCCACAGTATAAATCATCCTTTATATAAAGACATAACTGAAGAAGAACAAATTAGACAGACTTTGGAAAGTGTTAATATTTTAGTCGATAAATTTAAATTAAATTACAAAGTCTTTTCCTTTCCTTTTACCGATGATGGTATTAAAAAAGATTTTTATATGAATGTTAACCCTTTATTAGATTTAACTTTTGGTACAGCAGGATTAAAGACCGATTTAACCCCAAAAAATTTACAAAGAATACCAATGGAAGAAAACAGAAAAGGTATTGAAATTATTAAATCACAATACCTTTATTATGTCTTAAAAAAATTAATTGGAAAAAATACCATTAAGCGGTAAGCTCTCCATTTACATAATCTCTCAAATACTCGTACTCTCCAGTTAAATCGCCACCTTTACAAATAGTTGCATTCTTAATGATAGCTTCTTTATCATCAATTAAATTTGGCAATATTTTATCAATAAATTCTCTACCAAAATCTGCAGAAGCATCTTTAGGTAACTCACAAGGTAAATTATCAACCGCCATTACTGTAATAGCTTCGACATTATTAATGGTTGTTTCTTTTTCCGATTGAGCATCATAAGCATACAAAGGATCTGTAATTGTTGATGGCCTTAAAGTACATGCTACTGCAGCATCAATATCACAACTTACATCTCCAACTACTGAAATTTTAAAGTCAGGATGCTTAGCATCTTCTCTAGTAAATATATAAGGTGCATCTTCATCCCAAAAATGACCAGAAATATACATGTCTGCTACTTTAGCAAATTTCAAAAAATCTCTTTCAAATAATTCTGGGTGATTATAAACTTCACTCCTTTTAAATTCAGAGTTATCAGGTTTTTTATAGTAATCATCAACTAACAACTGAGCATAAACAGGCTCATTGAAATCATTATATAAAATATCTGACGCACTTACTTTTCTAATTCCAACTTTAGTTAAAATCTCTTCAATTCCTGAGTTCACTCTTCCTCCACCAGTTGTAACTATTTTGTAATTATTAGGTAATTTAATTTTAGTTAATTCTGCTTCCATTTCAGCTTGATCTTCACATTGGTAAGCTCTCTTTAAATCAAACTCACCAGTACGTATACCATATGCATAAAAAGAATTATAACAACCAACTATACCAGCATATTTACCAAAACCAATTAAACGCATACCATTGGGAGCAGTTAGCGCTTCATAATCTACCATAGAAATATTCTTATCCATCATTGCTAATAACAGATTACGATTATAAGGCTGCTTTTTTATAGTATGAGAAAAATAGAAATACATTTTATCTGCAATAAGCTCATTAATAGGAACTTCTTTAACCCCCATTAAAACATCACAGTCATTTACAGAATCAACTAATTGTATCCCTAAATTGGCATATTCTTCATCTTTAAACCTTCTAACATTACTTTTTTGAACCACTAGCTTTATGCTTGGGAAATTATCATTAATTTCTTTACATTGCTTAGGAGACAATGGTACTCGCTCGTCAGGTGGGTTTTTTCCTTCTTTAATTACGCCAATTTTCATCATTGATTCATTTTCGCTCAAAAATATAAAAATGAATGAGAAATACTGTAAATAGTAGTAACTTTGTATAGTTCTTTGAACATTTTGGGGTCGTTTTTGGTTTTGACAGCAAGATGAATTTGGCCTGTAAGCGTGTCGAGCGTTGTGAATTTGCTCGTTAATCTCGGTTCACAAATCGCTAATTGGCGAAAATAACTATGCAATGGCTGCATAATCACGACTCAGTCGGATTATCTTTATCCTAGCTGCTAGGCAGCAGGACCATTAACCTTTCAGCGATTCTGTTCATTAATCGTTGTATTTTGGTTTCATAATTTT
The DNA here is from genome assembly GCA_029210015.1 of Vicingaceae bacterium. Classification (GTDB taxonomy): domain Bacteria; phylum Bacteroidota; class Bacteroidia; order Flavobacteriales_E; family Vicingaceae. The sequence continues at coordinate 88,988 of JARGOE010000001.1, read as the reverse complement.
GGACTAGCTAGGTAAATTGCTTCGGTTTATCGGTGAAACACTAGAAGACTAAGCTTTTTGTTGGTCGTTTTTAACCTGCAATAAGCCTAACAACTAATTAAAAACTACACACGTAGAAAGCTTGTCGCTTCCTTGTTTGGACGAGGGTTCGAGTCCCTCCGACTCCACTTTATTTTAAAAGAGTGAGTTATTTTTTTATCTTTATCACATGAAAAAAATAGCTACACTACTTTTAATCTTACTTCCTTTTAATTTAATTCATGCTCAAATCACTATATCTAGTGCCGATATGCCTTCTTCTGGAGATACCATCAGACTTAGTGAAACAATGGATATAAAAGGAAATGACCCTGCATTAACTGGAGCCAATTACACATGGAATTACGCTAATTTAGTTCCTAATGCTCAACGAGTAGATACTTTTTTTTCAGTAGGGTCTACTCCAATTGCATATCAATTTTATTTCAACAACATCATTTTGTACCCAAACCACAAGGCAAGCTTTGCCTTAAAAGGACCAGATATTGGCATTACTCAAGTTCCTATTACTGATGTTTTCAATTATGTTAAAAATTCATCTTCTGCATATGATAATGTTGGTTTTGGATCTAACATTAATAGCATACCGAGTTCAACCAGAAATATACCAGTAGATAGAGAGTATGAATTTCCGATGAATTATAATGACAATCACACATCTAACTCTGAATTTGGAATTACTGTCCCTAGTTTTGGTCATTATGGACAGTCTATGGAAAGAATTGATACCGTTGATGGTTGGGGATCTTTAACAACACCCTTTGGCACATATAACTGTTTACGTGTAAAATCTATTTTGAATAAAATAGACACCACTTATTTAGATTTATTAAGTTTAGGAACCACAATACCTAGACCTGAAGAAATTGAATATAAATGGCTTGCAAATGGTAAAGGGCTTCCTGTTTTAAAAATAGTAACCATAGCTGGAAATGTTACTCAAATAGAGTATCAAGATAGTTTAAGATTAAATGTTTCAATAGCTGAAATAAAGAATTCAAACAAAATTAATATTTATCCTAACCCAGTTAAGAATCATTTAAACATAGAATCAAAAAATACAGTTGAAAAAATTCAAATATTTGATATTACAGGGAAATTAGTTTTAGAGCCCATTTCTAGGTTAAATAGTATTTATCTAAATGAATTAGTAAGAGGTATATACTTTATTAAAATAGAAACTGAAAATGGAGTGGCTATTGAAAAGATTATAAAAAAGTAAAGGTAATACGAGTTATTTATTGGCTTCTTTATCTTTCTTCAGTTCTTCTCGCATTTCTTTAGCCATTTCTCTAAATGCAGCTACTTCTTCTTTTTTACGTGCTTTTACAATATCCATGGCTTTGTTCACCATTTTAGAACGTTCTTCTAAATCACGAATTTTTCCAGGCTTTTCTATACGCACATCTTCGCCAATACCACATTCTTCTAAGATATCATCCATAAAAGTTATCTTATCTAAACCATAATATATTTTAATCAACTCTTTATGCTTATTCATAATTAAAATGTCTTGTATCATAATATTTTTAATATCCTGATACCCGAATCCTAAACGCGCTTTACGAGTTAATTTTCTAAGGTTTACACTGTAACTACTATTTTCGAAATCTAAAATGTCCATATACTATATTTAAAAATACAAAGCTAATTAATATATGAGTTATAAATGTTGAATAACAATTGAAATGTACTAATTTGAAAACGGAATTGTGATTGTAGCTACATTTCCTACCCCATCAATAACTTCTATATTAAACTCATGTTTGCCTTTTGGTAACTTATCAAAAGTGTGAAACAGTTTAGCCTTCTTAGCTTCATACTCCATAATAACCCATTTACCATCTATCGTAGCTCTGTAAGATTTTACACCTGAAAGGTTATCTCCAATTTTCACTTCTAGGGTTTTATAATTAGCCATATTCCTATTCGGAATAATATTGAAAGGCGTAATTTTTGGTGCAACAGTATCTATCATCACAGCAAACCCTCCAAAGTTTTTTGATTTTGCAGTTATAAAATTATTTCGCCATTCCCCACCCCTTGCATAATAGCGTTTCCTACTATCAAAATGAACAATGGTAGCCTTGCTCCTTAAATATTCACTTAATCTACCTACTTTAATGGAAACGAAAATTGGTTGATGTAATGGGGTATAATCGTTATGTACAAAATAAGTTGGCGTAATTGCACCAAGCATTGTATCAGCAGTATGAAAATGCAAAGGCAAATCCTTGTACAATGCTCCCTTAGGAATACTTACAGATATATTTGGTTTCTCAAAAAAGTTACTATCCTGATAACTAAATAAAGTATCAAATTTTTGAGTTATTAGTTGAGGAAGAGCTGATTTATTTACATTACCATTTACAACAAAACTAATTCCTGATGTGTTTTGATAAGTATCTTTTACGATATATTTAAAATTGAATTTATCCCCTTTTTTAAAGTTTGTAATTCCATTATTTTTATGTTCAGCATAAATACTCAATTGATTATTGGGCTCAATATAACTTCTTTGAAAACGAACTTTTTTCTTTAAGTAATACTCATAATCAATTAATGAATTTAATGCGCGAGACTGATCAAAACTAAATTTTTTCATTTCCGATTTAAAAATAGTCTCTTTTTCTCTTTGCAGCTCAATCGTATAAATTCCATTTCTATTACCATAACCATTTAACTTATCTATCGTTTCAATACCAATACCTATCTCTCCATAGGCATTTATTGGGGTGCTATATTTTAAACGATAAACACCGTTAGCTCCGGTGACAATAAAACGCTGCATAATATTTTTATTATTCACATAACTAGTATCATTTAAAGGTGTTAATGTAATGCTCCTAATTATTGGCTTTATGTTATCTTTAATTTCAAAACCAAATAACAATGGATTTACAGGATGTTCAGATAAAGTCTCTCTAATTTCAAAATGTAAATGTGGCCCTCCAGAACCTCCAGTATTACCCGAAATAGCAATTACATCGCCTTTCTTTACTTTCATTAGAGTATCTGCAGGATACCAATCAATTTCCCAACTCTCTTTTTGATACTGATACTTTTTAGTCTCTTTGGCAATATCACCACTAAACCCTTTTAAATGAGCATAAACGGTAGTATATCCATTTGGATGATCAATATAAATAGTTTTACCATAACCCCATGGAGAAATTTTAATACGAGAAACATAACCATCTGCTGCTGCATAGATTCTAAACCCTTCTTTCCCTTGAGTTTTCATATCTAATCCTGAATGAAAATGATTTGAACGTAACTCTCCAAAATTTCCTGCTAAAAACAATGGAATGCCTAATGGTGAACGAAAGTAATTTTTAGGTATAGTATCTTGAGCACTGATATTAAAACCAATAACCAACAATAAAAATGAACAAACAAAATTCTTAATCATACACAAATCTTACAATAATTCAACCAAAAGTAGTTGAGAGCAAAGCTATGTAAGACAAAAGCAAAAAATCTGATATTTTAATTTTAATATTCACAAATTATCGTGTAAAAAAACTAAATTTGTGGAGGTTGATTTTATTAACCTAAATTTTCTGTTTTATTATGAAAGATTTATCACTTTTAGTGAGTAACTTAAAACAAAAGGCTGAGAAGCTTGCTGAAAAGCACCAGTTACTTAAAGAAGAGAATAAAAACCTTTCAATTAAAATGGAAGAAGCAAAAAAAGAATTAGAAGATAAAAGTCAACAAATTTTGGAACTCAACGAAAAAATTAAATTGTTGAGACTTGCAAAAAATGTTGATGGAGAAAGTACCAAAGAAGTGAAGTTGAAGATTAACGAAATGGTACGGGAGATTGATAAATGTATTGCTCAAATAAACAGATAATAAAAATCCCAAATGGGGGAATTGTCGATAAAAATAAAAATTGCTAATAGGGTTTATCCTCTAACGGTTAATGCTGACGAAGAAGAAGGTATCAGAAACGCAGCAGAAAAGATTAATCATTCAATTTCAGAATTTGAAAGATTATATGACGTTAAGGACAAACAAGACTTAATAGCAATGGCTGCTTTAAAAATAGCCACTCGCAATTTTGACCTTGAAAATAAAGGGATTTTAGATAATGGAAAAATGGAAGAAGACTTAACTGCGGTTGAGGCTTTATTGGACCAACATCTGTAACGTTCTTTCTTATAAATAAGAAGCAATAATTTATCGAGACTTTATATCTAAAAAATATAAAAATTCCCGTACAAATTAATTTCGTTTGATAAACTAACGTTTTACTTTATTGGAGCAAAGCTCATAAGTAACCTAAAACAGGCCCCTCGTAAACCCTTTCGGGAATTCGCTTAGCGGACATGGGAAGTTTGACCATACTTGGCCGCTCCATTATATATTTTTTTTTAGAGGTTTATCCAAGCCAATTTTGTACGGGTTTTTTTATGCCTAAAAAAAAAGTAAAAGTAGAATACTTCAAATTTGATGGTGTATTAATTAGTAAATTTAAAAAAACATGGACATAGTAAGTATTATTATTGGAGTTGTTGTGGGTGGAGCTATTGCTGGTGGTCTTGTTGCAATGATGATGAAGAAAGGTGCTGCATCAAAGGGCAATAAGATTATAGAAGATGCAAAAGCAGAAGGAGAAGTACAACGAAAAGAGAAATTACTTCAAGCAAAAGAAAAGTTTTTGCAATTGAAGGAAGAGCACGAAAAAGTAATTAATGAACGAGAACGTAAAATCTCTGATTTAGAAAATCGTGCTAAACAAAAAAATGATTCTGCATCTAAGCAAATTGAAGATGTTAAGCGTAAAGAAAAAGAAGTAGATAGAATTAAAGAAACGCTAGGCAAACAATTAGAGATAGTTGAGACTAAAGAAACGGAGCTAGAAAAATCTCACCGAAAACAAGTTGAGCAACTAGAAGTTATTTCTGGATTATCTCAAGAAGATGCAAAAGCACAATTAGTTGAAGCTTTAAAAGCAGAAGCTAAAACTGATGCTTTAGCACACATTAAGGATATTGTAGATGAAGCAAAAATTAATGCGAACAAAGAAGCTCGTAAAATTGTTGTTCAAACAATACAGCGAGTTGCTACTGAACAAGCTATTGAAAATTCGGTTTCAATTTTCAACATTGAAAGTGATGAAATTAAAGGTAGAATAATTGGTAGAGAGGGTCGTAACATTAGAGCTTTAGAAGCTGCTACTGGTGTTGAAATTATTGTTGACGATACACCAGAAGCAATTATTCTTTCTTGCTTTGACCCTGTAAGAAGAGAAATAGCTAGATTATCATTACACCAATTGGTAACTGATGGTCGTATTCACCCAGCTAGAATTGAAGAGGTAGTTAGAAAAACTAAAAAACAAATTGAGGAAGAAATTATTGAAGTTGGTAAACGTACTACTATCGATTTAGGAATTCATGGATTACACCCTGAGTTAATTCGAATGGTTGGTAGAATGAAATATCGTTCATCTTATGGACAGAATTTACTACAACACTCTAGAGAAGTAGCAAACTTATGTGCAACCATGGCTTCTGAACTTGGCTTAAATGCTAAAGTGGCTAAAAGAGCAGGATTGTTACACGATATTGGAAAAGTGCCAGATGATGAGCCAGAATTACCACACGCAGTATTAGGGATGAAGATTGCTGAGAAGTATAAGGAGAAACCTGATGTATGTAATGCAATTGGAGCTCACCATGATGAGATTGAAATGACAAGTATTATTTCTCCTATTGTACAAGTTTGTGATGCTGTTTCAGGTGCTAGACCAGGTGCTAGACGTGAAGTAATGGAGCAATACATTAATAGAATTAAAGACTTAGAGAACATTGGAATGACTTACCCTGGCGTAGAGCAAGCTTATGCAATACAAGCAGGAAGAGAGTTAAGAGTTATAGTTGAAAGCGGAAAGGTAACTGATGCTGAAGCTGATACAATGTCGTTTGAAATGGCTCAAAAAATTCAAACTGAAATGACTTACCCTGGACAGGTTAAAGTTACAGTTATTAGAGAAAAAAGAGCTGTGAATTACGCTAAGTAATTAGTGAAATTTATAAAACAAAAAGGGAAGCAAATGCTTCCCTTTTTGTTTTATATTAAGTTATATTTTTTCAAATAGTAATAAGGTTGTTTTTCAGCACCAAAGCTTTCATAAAAACGAGCTATTCCCTTGATTTCTGAGCCTTCAAAATCTAACACATAATTAGTATTACTATGTTTTCTTATAAGTTCATCAACAATCAAAAACATCGCTTTACTTTCTTTACCTTCTTTGTTAGAACGGGCAACTCTATATATTAATCTATTCTCAGATTTTAAAATAAAACAAGCGGCTGTTATTTCATTGTTTTGTGAAGCAGTAATTATAAAACCTTTTTCACCCTTCAAACTTTGAGTAATAATTTGTTTTAAAATAGCTAAATCATTATCGGGAAGTGGTGTTTCTAGAGTAGATTCAATAAAAGCAATAAAATCTGAAATATTTTGAAAATCAAAATCTAATTCAATATTATTTTTAGATGCTTTATTAATATTCCTTTTAGTATTAGATGAATACGAAGATTTGATTGTATCATAAGATGAATTTAACCCTAATATTAAATTAGTTTTTGCTATCAACGGTAATGAATTACAGGCATTGTTGTAATTCAAATTACTACTTATAAATTTGAATTTTTTAGGGACAGATTTTACAAACTTAAACACCAATTCTTCAGTAATAGTAGCTATGGAAAATATACCTAATTGCTGCGTCCATATTGGCTGCTGGATATAACTTAAACCAACCTTACTTTTTAATGGTAAAGGCATAACTGCTTGATAATCTTCTAAGATTAAAGCGTCCCATCCCTCTGGACAAACTAAATTTAAATACCAACTTTCTGCATAAATCAACTGATTAACAGAATTACTTACACAAGCATCCCAAAGCTTTATATCAATATCTTTATGTTTAAGGTAAGTTATGTTCACTAATCAAGTATTTTAACAAAAGGCTACATCCCCATCTCCATCCTGCAAGATAACAGGTTTTTTAATTAAATGTTGTATAGACTCATGAAAAGCAAAGTTTCTATTTAATTTTCTATTAGTAATAAAAGAGAAATCATTTTCGAAACACTTTTTTAAAGAAGTATTAAATACTGTAATAGTAACAGATTTACTATCTAATGCATAATTATAAATGTATTTAGATAGCTCATCTAAATAAGCATCTTCGAAATAAATAAAAGGAATAGTTAAGTGATGATTATGTTGTTTTAAATAAATAATAGCAACTACATTATTATTATCTGTAAAACGGATAATAGAAGTTTTAAAATTATCACACTTAGAAGTAAAATGATAATTTGAGTAATCAATATTATTATTTCCAACCCAAGGATTATTATATATCCATTCAATTTCTGATGAGTTTCTTTGCATTAATTCTTGTGTGTTTTTAGAGCTGATAAAATCCTTATCAGCATCAGTAAACGACACAATCTCTTCAGTTTGTAATTTTATGTTTTGCTTCTTTTTAAAAACAAAAGTATTTGCAACAGAATCGGTTACCTTTAGTAATGGGCTAAAGCTTTTTAATTGTTGTTTCTTTTGAGGCAAAACCTCATGTAAATTAAATTTTAAATACCCCCTAAAGCCACTTTCCATATCACTAAAAGAAAAGAAAGGAAGGTTAGAAATAATCTGTTTTGTATTTGGAGTTAAGTCTGTTAAAACTATTTGTTCGTTACCTGTTTTTACAAATTGTAACAACAAAGGGATAGCAATTGCTTTATAATTATCATCAACCCACCAGCAGCTGTTCCAATATACTTTAACATTATTTACTGTGTCAGGTAAATAACCTATATAGCCAACAATATTATTATCAATTATTGCTAAAGTTAAAGCAGGGTCATCTTTATCTGCTCGTGGATTTTTACTTTGAGAAATTGCACGATGAACAGTTATGGGGCAATTTTTTGAGCTTTTGTAAAGAGTAGATGTTACAAAATTAGGGAGTTCAGAAATGGTTATGGTTTTAAACTCCATCTTTAGATGCTAATGCTTTAATTATATCTTCAACTGTTTTAAAACTAATCAACTCTTCTAATTCAAATTGAATGCTAAATGTTTTCTCTATTTCATGTAACAAAACTACATGAGTTAAAGAGTCCCATGTATCTATATCTTCAGCCGAAGTAGACAACTCAACCACCAAGTTTTCTTTTTTAAAAACTTTTTGAAATATAGGAATAAGCTTGTTTAACAATTCATCCATTTTAAATCATTTTACCAAGTAACCAATTTATGTAAAGTTTATCATCTAAAATGGTATAACCAATTTTTTTCCATGCATTTAATCCTAATTCGGTTGAAGATGCAATACCAAATTCACAACCTTTTTCAAATGCATCTTGTAATGCACTATAAAAAGTCTGTGATCCTATTCCTTGATTTCTATAATTAGAGCTAGTTGCAACCAAATGTCCTCCAACTATGTTATCAGTTGTAAAGTTTAAAATGGAAGAAACCGGTTCATTATCAATTTTACCTATAAACAAATCTACTTTGGGGTTTGCTAACCACTTCTTAAGTGTTTCTATTGTAAAATGATATTTATATTCATCCTCAACTATTTGTTTCCAAGAATGTAAATCAGACTCTAAGATTACCTTCTCTAATTCAAAACCTTTTACCGTTTTAGGTGCTGTCAACTCTTTATCTTCCATGATTAAAAGAGGCCAAGCCCTCAGCAATTTAAAACCATTTTGATTTAAAACCTTAGTGAATTCTATATTTGGAGTAATCCAAAAAGGGGGCAACCCACTACTTTCAATTTTTTTCTGAATTGATTTTATATCTACATTTTCATTTTCATTAAAAATAAAATTGGGGAAAGAGTTATTAGGGGTTAATGAAAACTCAACATTACCAATAACCCTTGAATCAGTAGCTAATTCTCTGTACAAATCAAAGTGATGATTTACAATTATTTGAGCCTTATTATTCAATCTGACAGAATGTTTTTTAGTTCTTTTACATTTGTTTTACCACTTGTGGTAAGTGGAAATTCAGAAACAAATTTAATTGTTTTTGGTAGCATATAATGTGGGAGGGTTTTTCTCAATTTAATTTCAAAACTTTCTAAATCAAAATCCTCATCTCCTTCAATAAACAAAGCTAATGAGAGTGCTTCATTAATTGTAAAGGCTGTAACAATAATATTTTTTTTAGAAAGTATTTTTTTTATTTGAAACTCAATCTCCCCAATCTCTACTCTATATCCTTGTATTTGTATTTGATTATCAATTCTTCCACAATAGAAAAAATTGTTGTTATTATTTTTAAAAACTAAGTCTCCAGTTTTATAATAAATTTTACCGCCTATTTCAATGAAACTCTCTTTATTCTTTTCTGGATTATTTAGGTATCCTGAAGTAACTTGGCTTCCGTTAACTACTAATTCACCTTGCTTATCAGTATTTAAAAATTGATTATCACCGTCAATTATTTGAGCATCAACCCCATTAAAAGGCTCTCCAATACTCATTACATCCTGATGACTCTCAACATTGCTTTTACCCAACTTATAATACAAACAATCTATCGTAGCTTCTGTTGGACCATAATGGTTCTCAACACTAGCATTAGGAACACACCTACTCCATTCCTTAGCTAAATCATAAGGTAATGCTTCTCCTGAAAAAAGAGAGTACTTTAAATGAGGTAAATTAATTCTGTTAAAATATGGCTTAAAATAGTGTAGTGTAGATGGTACTAATTTGGCAAAAGTTATTTGATGAGTGGTTAATATTTTTAATGCACTCATAAATTTAATTTCCGTTTGAGGCACTGTAAATACACTAGCTCCTTTAAATAGTGGAAGAGTATATGATTGAACAGAGACATCAAATGTGAAATCAAAAATCTGTAAAAACCTATCTTCATCATTAATCGCATAGCCAATACCATAAAAGGCATTTACAAAAGCATTTAAATTATTAAGTGAAATAGGTACTCCCTTAGGTGTTCCTGTACTGCCTGAAGTAAACAAAATGTATAATAAATTTTCTGGAGTTGTATTGTTATTTTTTACCTCAACATCAGATTCTAACTGACTAGTTTCAATTACATTTAACTCTTTTAAACCTATGTTTTCTGCATTAACATTTGTAGGGGATAAAACAGTAGAAATATTAGCTTGCTCTATATTATTTAAGTTACGCTCTTTTGCATTGGCTGGACTTAAAGGGACAAAGACTAAATTGCTAAACCATAAAGCAAAAATACTTGCGTAAGATTCTATACTATCAGTTGTAACAACACCGACATTACTTTGAGCTGGCAACTCTACTAGTTGTTCTGATATTCCAGCTATTTTTTGAGCAAACTCTTTATAGGTATAAAATTGCTCTTTGATACAGAAAGCGTTCTTACTTTGGTAAGTATCTAAATTATTAGCTATCGTATTTAAGAAGTTACTCATTTGAAATTCAAAGATAATTTTTTGAAAGCAAGCTGATAGCTACTGTAAAAGAAATTAATAAACTAAATGCCTTTCTTTCTTTTCCGGATACACATCAGCAACAGCCACCAAAATCCCTGTTTCTTCAACACCACCAAAATCAGGATTTACAGCAGTTCCAAAAGATTTCATAGTAGGAGATAAACGCATATAAGAATTTATTAATGGTGGTATTCTTTCTCCAAATTGTTTTAAATATTGGTTTAGATATTTAATCCCTTCATCAAAATCTTTACCAGCTAATCCATTTCTAATTTCAGACAAATCACTATCAAACATTAATGGATGAATAGGTGTAACCATATTATCATCATCAGGACAATACACACTCATAAAGTAAAGTAAAGCATTTCTTGCTTCGCTATTGTAATTAGCATACATGGTTACTTTTCCAAAAAAGTATTTCATATGAGGGTAATTTACTACAACAGCTCCCAATCCATCCCATAAATTATCTAAAGCAAATAAACCTTTACGAGATTTCCCAGCTTGGTAATCAGGATGTATCCAACTTCTACCTAATTCAATAGTGTATGGCAGATATTCAGTAATAAATTTTTGAGTAAAATTAAAATAGTTACGTGTAGATAACTCTAAATTATCAGAGTTACCATTTACAACTGTAGCACAATCCATAAAACGATATCCCCCAGCTATAACTTTATCTTCTCTATCATAAACTATTAATTGCTGATAGCAATTATCCGAAGTATCAAAATCATCAATATCAATTTCTTTACCTGTTCCACCACCAGCAGCAGAAAATGTTAGCTCTCTCAACCTACCAATTTCTCTAATAACATTTGGAGCATTATGATAATTAACAATATAAATCTCTCCGTTACCCTTGTTTACATTTCGAACAAAAGTATCTTGATTAAGTTCTTGCTCAATCAATTTAATATCAACAGGTGGAATTATGTTAGCGTTAGTCATTCTGTTTATAAAGTAAGACTAATATACTTTAATTAACGAAAAAACTAAATTTTAAATCAAATAGTTTTCAAGTATTGATTGTGAAAGATAAGACTGATATTATTTACGCTTTGGTATCTGTAATTTCATCTCATGAACCTTGTTTTCCATCCATTTGGCCCATTCCCTATCTGATTTAGATTTATCAAATGTTTCTACAGGAATTGGTTTACCAAAAATTATATCAAGTGTTTTATCTTTTTGTTTAAATGTTTCATCCGCCAAGTAAAACATTTCAATATTTGCTTTTACACCTAAAGAAGACCTTAAATTTGATAAGCGATAAAAGAAGTTGGATAAACTTCCATCTACATATACTGGAACAATACTTTTTTGATGCTTTTTAGCCCTTGTAATAAAAGTCTTTTTCCATTCTAAATCTGCAATAACACCTCTTTTTTTACGGCTAACTAATCCTGCTGGAAAAACAAAAACAGCCTTATCCGATGCAAATAATTCATCAACCTTTTTTAACGAATCTTTAGTGTTAGTTCCATGTTTGTTAACCCCCACAAAAAGACCAGATAAATTTTTAAGATGAAGTAAAATATCATTTACAACAAACTGCATATCTTTTCTATAAGGCTCCATTATGGTTACAATAGCTAATGCATCAATACCTCCCAAAGGATGATTAGATGCAAAAATGTACCCACCTGTTTTTGGAACATTTTCTAGACCATAAGCATTAACCTTTACATTAAAACGCTTTATTATATCTCTAGCAAAATCATAATCATGAATATCTTTATTCTCTTCTAAAATATTATTGATTTGATTTTGATGTAATGTTTTTTTAAGGTAACTAATAATGAATTTAGGTAACCATTTTAGCAGCTTTGGATTTTTGCCTTTGATTACTTTTTCTATATCGATAAACTTTTCTTGCATTGCAACAAAAATAGCTATTTGAAATTATAGATTAACATCATCTTTAATAAATGACATCTTACTTGATTAGGTTAGTAACAAGTTTTCTCAATCTGCTTTTCAATAAAAGTCATAGATTTTTCATTTCCTAAATATAGAGCTTCATACAAATCATTACAAGCACCATCCTTATCTCCAATTGCCTTTTTAACATAAGCACGATTAGTATAACCAGCTTCTAGCCTACTATTATTTGGTGATGATTTACTTATTTCAATTTTAATAATTTGATTGAAATCGGCCATTGCTGCCTTATAGTTTTTTTGCTCTTTTGCATAAACAAATCCTCTACCATTTAACCCATTAAACATGTCTTTACTGTTCTTTGAAGACAGCTCTATTGTCATACTGTAATCTTCAACAGCACCATCAAAATCTTTTGATTTTTCTTTTTTTAATGCTCGTTCATAATAAAATTTAGCTGTACCTTCTTCTTCAGTAATAAAGTTTTCTTCAATATGATCTTTAATTTCTCCCATTTGAGAACTATCAAATGGTAAAGTAATTTCTTCTTCAGCTATCGAATAATAATCTTCTTCCATATCTATAGCTTGTTTTTCTGCTTTAGTTATAAAAAAGAAAAAACCTCCAAAAATCGAAATAAGCACTATTATACCAAATATAATAAATGGACCTCTATTGGGTCTAGGTAAGTTACCATGATGTCTAGAATTAATTATTGGTCCTGTATGATTTCCATTCATAAGGATAAAGATAATAAGTTTTACTGACTATTACCTAATTCAAACTACCTGTTCCCTCAATGTATCTTTTATAAGCTTTTAACATTATATAGTTTTATGAATAAAACTAAACAATATGAAAAAAGCATTTTTATTAGTCGTTATATTCTTTTCAATATATACCGCTAAAGCAACTAAAACTATACATGTGTTTGTAGCACTTTGCGACAATAAATACCAGGGAATAGTTCCTGTACCCGAACGTATTGGCAATGGACAAAATCCAAATACAAATTTATATTGGGGATGTGGTTATGGAGTTCGTTCGTTTTTCAAATTGAAAACTAAGGATTGGAATTTGGTTAAAATAGTTAAGCAAAACAACCCTAAAATACTAGAAAGAATTTTGTTTAAACATGCTACAAAAGATGTTTACTTATTAGCTGATGCATATGATGGTCAATATATAAAAAACTGTACAGAAGACTTTTTAAAAGCTTCTAATCAAAGAAACCCTGTTTATTTAAACGTAGGTTCTAATACTACCATTTCATTTGGTGGAAACTCTAACCTAGTAGCCTACATTGGCCACGATGGCTTAATGGATTTTGAATTAGACATTAGCTTTTATAAAATTGATAAAACAACTAAAAAAGTAGATGTAATTATATTAGCCTGCTACAGTAAAAACTATTTTTCACCACATATAAAAAATGCTAGTGCTAACCCCATATTATGGACAACTCACTTAATGGCTCCTGAGGCATACACATTAAAAGCAGCTATAGATGGCTGGATACTAAACGAAACAGGTCAGAAAATAGATGAGCGAGCAGCACAAACATATAATCATTATCAAAAATGTGGAATTAAAGGTGCTAGGAACTTATTTACTACTGGGTTTTAATATTTTAGTAAAATATTTTTCAATCAAAAAGATTAATTTCGTCTAATGAAGATATTTATTGCAATATTAGTTCTACTTCTTTCGCTTTCACAAGTGTTTACTCAAAATTATGCTGATAAAGAATATTACTTAATTGATAGTTTAGTATTGAGCGAGATAGATCCAAATGAAAAAGAACTCCTAGAAGAATCTCTTACTAAGTTCCATAAAGAAAACGAGGATAGTAGTAAAATAAAAGCATTATCTCACTTTATTGAGAATAGTTGGGACGATAATTTATGGCCAAGATATAACTTATGGTTAATGGAATTCTCTAAAAAAAAATTAAAACAAAAGACTAATAAGAAATTAAAATTATTCTTTAAGAAATCTATCTCACAGTGCCATAATAATAAAGGTTTTCATTATATGATGTCGGATCAATCTGAAAAAGCACTTGCCGAATTCGAAAATAGTTTAACTATAAACAATGAAATAAAAGATGAGATTGGAATTGCAGCAGTCTATAATAATATAGCTGGTATTTATGAAATGCAGGGAAGAATTGAAGAAGCTCTTAAGCTTTTTGAATCAACGCTTAAAATCCTTAAAAAGAATAAAGTTGAAGATCATATTGGACCAACATTAAATAATATTGCTGGTATTTATGATCAACTTGGGGATTTAAATATTGCAATTAAATATTATGAAGAAGCAATTACCTATTATAAAAAAGTTGGTGATTTACATGGATCATCTACTTCAATAAATAACCTAGGTTTAATGTATGAAAAAAAGAAAGAATATGATAAGGCAATTAAATATTTAAGTAAAAGTCTTGAAATATTAAAAAACAATAAAACAGATCTAAAAGGAACAGCAACAACAACCTATAATATTGGTTCAATATATAAAGACAAAAAAGAATATGAAACTGCTATAAAATATATTAATAATGCACTTGATTTATTTAAAGAAATGGGGTTTATTCAAGGAGAATCAAAATGCTACAACACTTTTGGTGTAATTTATCATGAAAAAGGAGATATTCCGAATGCAATTCTTTTTGGCAAAAAAAGTTTTGAATTAACTAAAAAATTGGGTTACCCTAGTTCTATTAGTATATCTGCAAAAAATTTAAGTAAGGCTTATGTTGCAGAAAAAAATTGGCCAAAAGCTTTAAGTTTGTATAAACTTCATATAAAAATGAGGGATAGCATAAATAATGAATCAACTCAAAAAGCTGCAATACAGCAACAAGCCAAATTTGAATATGAAAAACAAAAGGCATTGGATGATGCTGAGCATGATAAAGAAATAGCTATTGAGCAAGAAGCAAAAGAAAAACAAACTATTTTAACCTATTCTACTGCAGGTGGATTAGGGCTAGTAGGAATTTTTCTTTTGGTAGTATTTAATAGGCTAAAAATTACTCGTAAGCAAAAAAGCATAATTGAAGAACAGAAAACAGAAGTAGAAAAACAAAAAGAAGTAGTTGAATTGGCTCATACTGAGTTGGAAGAAAAGAACAAAGAAATTACTGATAGTATACAATATGCAAAACGAATACAAAATGCCATTCTTCCACCTAACAAAGTAGTTAAAGAATACCTGCAAGAAAGTTTCATATATTATAAACCCAAGGACATTGTAGCTGGAGACTTTTACTGGTTGGAGCAAAAAAACAACAAGGTATTATTCGCTGCTGCAGATTGTACTGGACATGGAGTTCCAGGTGCAATGGTAAGTGTTGTGTGTAATAATGGATTAAATAGAAGCGTGAGAGAGTACGGTTTAACAGACCCAGGAGAAATACTAAACAAGACTAGAGAAATTGTAGTACAAGAATTTGAAAAGAGCGAAGAAGAGGTTAAGGATGGGATGGATATCGCTTTATGTTCATTAGAAGGGAATAAACTACAGTACGCAGGAGCACATAACCCGCTATGGATTATCAGAAAAGGATTGGAAGAAATTGAAGAAATAAAAGCTAATAAGCAACCTATAGGTCAATTTGACAATCCAGAACCCTACAAAACACACACTTTAGAATTACAAAAAGGTGATAACTTATATATATTCTCAGATGGATATGCCGATCAATTTGGAGGAGAGAAGGGTAAAAAACTAAAAACAGCTAATTTTAAAAAACTACTCCTATCTATTCAAAAAGAGCCAATGGAAAAGCAAAAACAACTAATTGATGAAGCTTTTGAAAACTGGAAGGGTGACTTAGAACAATTAGATGATGTTTGCGTTATTGGCCTTAAAATAAACTAGAATGTATACCTTATTCCTAAAGCTGCTCCCCACCCAAAATCACTATTGCCAGAAGCAAAGTTTAACATTGGTCTTGTATCAATACTAATCAATAGTGGTGTATCTAAGTTTACATTAAAATTATATTCAACCCCAATTTGCCCTCCTACTCCAAAAGCAGAAGCATTTTTAACAGCTAAAAACTGAGCTCCAGGACCTGCATACCAATTAAAGCCTTCACCTAATTCCCATACCCATTGATATATTCCAGCAGCACTTATAAAAGATGTATTATTATGAGCATTTATACCTAAATCAAACTCCAATCTATTAACATCTCCCAAAGCATGTTGATAGGTAAGTTCAAAACCTCCGCCATAATTTCCTCCACCAAATCTTCCTCCAATTGCCTGTGGCTCAACCTGTGCGTAAGATATTAGTGCTGTAGAAATAAATGTTAATCCTAATAATATTTTCTTCATGATAGATTAATTATTAGGTAAAAATAATGCTAGAACATAAATATTAATCGCGGTATAGTTTTAGATATTAACAAAACAACTGTTAATCATTTTATGTAATTTTAGTCTCATGAAAAAATTCTTGTTTATCCTAATATTATCATTTACATCAGTTATTGTAAATGGTCAAACAAAAGAAAAGTCTTATAAAGTTTTAGCTGCATGTGGGCAATGTCAGTTTAGTATGAATAATTCAGTTGGTTGTGATTTAGCTATACAAATAGCTGGAAAGCATTACTGGGTTAATGGCAGTAAAATGAGCGATCACGGAGATGAGCATGCTGAAGATGGTATGTGCAAAACTATTAGAAGAGCAAAAGTTGTGGGGAAATTAGAAAACGACACAATTACCGTTTCAGAATTTACACTTTTAAAAAAGTAGTAAGATCAAAAATCTCTGGAATAAAATATCATTTATCGGCCTAACTGACACTAAGCGAAGTGAAGCTTTAGAATTTCACCGAGAAATCATTTTGATTAATCGATTAGTAAGTTTAATAGTTGCTGCAATGGTTATTTATTTACCCATTGAAATAATCTTTAATAGTGTTGAGCTAGTTCCCTATATTTTAATAGAGTTAAGCATTTTGGCTGTTAGTTTATACATTAATCACATAAAATGGTTTAACTGTTCTAAAATATATTTCTTTTTTGCTTGTATTATATCCATTTTACCAATGATGTACATTGTACCCGTTGGTGCAGCTCACGAATTCTTATTACTACCTATTGCTCTTTTACCTGCATTATTATTTCACAACAGATGGCTAGGTGTTATTATGTTTACATTAGTTGTAGTACTGTTTTTTGTGGTTTTAAACACCCGAGAAATGGTGGACGCTATTATTGAAGCTACCCCTGAACAACTAGCTTTTTTTAGAAATATATACCTTGCTGTTGCTTTTATTTTAACCTTTACTATTGCTTTTTATTTTAGAACAATAGTTAACGATTTTGAAAAAATCATTAAAAAGAAAAACGTTCTTCTTAAAGAAACTAAATCGGAAATTGAGCTACAGCACACTGAAATAAAAGCAAGTATAAGTTACGCTAAAAGAATACAAGAAGCTATTCTGCCTTCTAACAACTTAGTAGAAAAATATTTAATAGATTCTTTTATTTACTATCAACCCAAAGATATTATTGCTGGAGATTTTTACTGGATGCATGTTCTACCTGAACCGAATGGTTGGGATATAAATGGTGATACTATTTTATTTTCAGCTGCCGATTGCACAGGACATGGAGTTCCGGGGGCTATGGTGAGTGTAGTATGTAACAATGCTTTAAATCAATCTGTGAAAGAATTTGGAATTACTCAACCAAGTTTAATTTTAGAAAAAACTAGAGAATTAGTGATAGAAACATTTTCAGAAAGTATTGAAAATGTTCAAGATGGAATGGATTTAGCTCTTTGCTCGTTAAATTTAAAAACACACGAATTACAATTTTCCGGGGCTAATAACCCTCTTTGGATTGTTAGAGATGGCGAAATATTAGAAACTAAAGGAAACAAACATCATGTTGGTAAATGCGACTTGATGCCAGATTTTAAAAATCATAAAGTACAATTACAAAAAAACGACATTATCTATATATTCTCTGATGGTTATGTTGATCAATTTGGAGGCCCCAAAGGCAAAAAGTTTATGACTGCAAAGTTTAAACAACTATTACTTTCTATAAATAGCCAAACTATGAATGAACAATTGAACTCACTAAAAAATACATTTAATCAGTGGAAAGGAAAATTAGAACAAGTTGATGATGTTTGTGTTATTGGAGTTAAAATTTAAAATATACATTTGTAAGATGTATAAAGCTATTCTATTCTTTTTTTCTTTTTTCATTCTTATTTGTAGTAATGCAAATAACATTAAAGAAAAAATATCATTAGCTAATGATTTAAAATATTCCAATCCAGATTCAGCTTTCAGTATTTGCTGCACACTTGAAGAAAAACTGAAAGTTAAAAGTATTAATTATGCAGAAACTCAACTTTGTAAAGGAAGGTACTATTTACAAAAATCAAATCTAGATAAAGCTACCCAAGTATTAAATAATGCAATAACAATATTTGAAAAAGAGCATGACCTTTCTAGACTAGCTAAATGTTACTCTCTTAAAAGCATTATTTTTCAGCGTTTAAATGACACTGAAAAATCAATGAATCATTTAACTACTGCATATAACTTATACATTGAAGATAATAACATAGAAGGGCAAATAACTTCATTGATTAATATCTCTGTAGAGTATTTAAGAATAAATAAAAACGATTCTGCTCTAAATTATCTAAATCAATTAACTGATTTAAGTGATAAGTTTAGAAACACCGATAAGTATTATTACCATCAAAACTTTGGAATGTATTTTCATAATACTGCCCAATATAGAAAAGCATTATCAGAATTCAAACTAGCTCTATCAGTTGCTGAAAATGAAAACATGATAGATAGTAAAACGACCATTTATATGGAAATGGCCGAAAGTTACTTTGCACAAAAAGATTATAAAAATGCTGAAAACCACTTATATAAAAGTATTGCTATTGCAACTAGCAATAACTTAATGCATGAAACAAATGAATCTTACCTATTACTTATAAAACTATATGAAATTCAAGGTGATTATAAGAGTGCATATCTAGCAAAAGTAATAAATGATAGTATTGAAACAGAAATATACAATATCGAGAGAATTAATAAAATAAATGAAATTGAAACAGAATTAGCCTTTAGTGAAAATCAAAAAATAATTGCCCAACAAGAATTAGAAATTAAAAATGAACAATTAAATACTTTAAATGCTAAATCTAAAATCTCTCAATTGATATTTTTGGTAATACTATGTTTAGTTATTATAATGTTCGTCATATTTATTTTTATTAGAGCTCGAAAGCTTAGCGCTAAAATCAATCACCAAAGAATACTTTTAGAAGAAAAGAATAATGAAATAACAGATAGTATTACCTATGCTAAAAGAATTCAAGCAGCTATCTTACCTAGTAATGAGATTTTTAAAAAACAGTTACCTAATTCATTTGTATTGTATAAACCAAAAGATATTGTAGCAGGAGATTTTTACTGGATGGAAAAAGTAAATAACGAAATATTTTTTGCCGCAGCAGATTGCACAGGCCATGGAGTTCCTGGAGCTATGGTTTCTGTAGTTTGTTCTAACGCCCTTAATCATGGATTAGAACAAAAAGCTTCAATTACCCCTGGTATTTTGTTAGATACAACTAGAGATTTTGTGAAAAACAGATTTGAAACTGAGAGCAATAATGTTAAGGATGGAATGGATATAGCACTTTGCGCCATAAATTTCTCTACAAATCAACTTCAATTTTCTGGCGCTAACAACCCTTTATACATCATAAGAGAAAATGAATTAATAGAAATTAAAGGAGACAAACAACATATTGGTAAGCACCATAAAGAATCAAAATTCACAAATCATGTTATTAGTTTAAAAAAGGATGACTGTATCTATCTTTTTTCTGATGGTTATGCAGACCAGTTTGGCGGACCTAAAGGGAAGAAATTTATGTATAAACAATTTAAAAACTTATTATTAAAAATATCTCATCTTCCTTTAGACCAACAAAAAGAAGTATTAAATGATACTTTCGAAAACTGGAGAGGTGACCTAGAACAAATTGACGATGTTTGTGTATTAGGAATTAAAATATGAAACAACTGACCTACATATTTTTTTTAATATTCATTTTTGGATGTAATAATACCAAAAGTGTAACTGTTGAAAAATCTCAATCTATTTCTAAAGAAAACGCAACACCCAATATTTATAATTGCCAATTAATCGAAAAAGAATTTGTAAATAAAGGAGGAAAAATTGCTGTTTTTAAGGAGCTCTATTTAAGATGTTCTGTACAAGACTACTTTATTAAACTATGTGAGAGTAATTTAACTCACGAAGAATTAGAACAGTATATTGGAAATGGGATTAGTGTTGAAGTTGAGATAAAAGACGGGATGTGGGACCATTGTGATGAAAACCAAGCTCATGTACAAAGCCGAATGGGACCATACGCTGTTATAAAATCTTTAAAATAATTACTTTTTTCTAGCTTCAGCTTTCAATTTTTTTAACTCATCTTTCACTTGTTGACTATAGGATAAATCATGTAAGTATTCTCCTTCTTTAGGATCGTACTTTATTAGAGCTGTAGGAAAATCAAGATCTGAAATATCTATCCCTTTGAATTTTTTCAAATCCATTAAATCTACTTTAAACTCGTATAGATACTTTCCAGAATATTCAGTTTTTTCTTTAGTAGAAATTTGTATTCTTTCTGTGACGCAACCTTCTTTGCTTATCTCCACCATATAGCGCATATCACTAAACAAAATAAACTGAAATTTACTTTTCTTGATTATTTCTTTTTGTACAACTTGGTTATTTTGATAAAGACTAACAAGGGCATCACTAACCTTTTCATCTCCTTTAAAAACATACCCTTTAATTTCTAGACTACTAGATTTAGCAGGAGCATAAGGAGCTCTTGCACCAATCAATATGGCAAACAAAATTATTACTAATGCAAAACTATATACCTTTCTCATATTGTAAATTTATACGTTAAATATACAAAAATTAAAAACTTAACTATTTTAAACCAACCGTTTATTAACTAATATCAACACATTTAAGACCTTTCAACAGCCTAAAACTAATTTAATAGTTGTATAACTAAATATTTAGTTATATATTTGAAATATGAAAGAATTAACAAAAGCAGAGGAGCAGATAATGCTAGTAATATGGGAAAAACAAAAGTGTTTTGTAAAAGAAATAGTTTCTGAACTTCCTGAGCCAACTCCAGCATACAATACTGTTTCTACAATTGTAAGGATATTAGAAAAAAAAGAATTTGTTAGTTATACTGCATATGGAAAAACACATCAATACCACCCTATTATTAGTAAAGATGATTACATGAAATTAAAAACTAATAATCTAGTAAGCAATTTTTTTGGTGGATCGGCAGAAGCTATGATGTCTTTTTTTGTGAAAGAAAAAAATATTGACATTAACGAGATTGACGAATTATTAAAAAACAATTCAAAATAATATGGAACAACTTATATATATTGGAAAAATTGGGGGACTATTTACCTTATTGTATTTAATCTATTTCTTATTTTTTAAAAACAGCACTTTTTTTCAAGTGAACCGTTTTTACTTATTACTTATAATTCCTTTTTCCTTTATTATCCCATTAATAAATTGGAGTGAAACAATTACAAACTATTATACTATCTCTTTACCGACTATAAAATTAAGCAGTTCGTTAAATGCATCAACAAGCTATAGCTATATGGATGTTATTAGTACAGGATATATTGCTATTTCAGCTTTTTTTGCAATAAAGCTTCTATATAACCTAACAACTATAATTATTCGAATTAATCATATAAAAAGAGGCAAAGAAATTAATATTGCTCCCTTCTCATTCTTCAACTTTATCCACATTCCAAAAGAATTAGATGAAGAAAGTAAAAAAGAAATTATTACCCATGAAAGAGTTCATTCAACTCAATTACATTCTATAGATGTTTTAACTTATGAACTTTTAAAAATTATTCTGTGGTGGAACCCTTTTGTTTGGTTAGCATCATACTCAGTAAAATGTAACCATGAATTTATTGCGGATAATATCGCTTCAAAAAATAGTAAAGAAAATTATTCATCAGTCCTTATTGCTCAACTGCTAGGTGTGAATTGCAGTATGTTAGCAAACAATTTTAATTATAAACCATTAATAAAAAGGAGAATCATGATGATGAAAACAACAAAAACAAAAAGTTTAAGCATGTTAAAATATGCTTTAGTAATTCCTGTAGCTATAATTTTTGCTACTGTGAGTATTAATCAAAAAGCTGTTGCTAATACAACAGAAGTTTCAACTAACCAAGTAGATGCTAAAGACAATGTTGAAGTTATGCCTGAATTTAAAGGTGGTATGGACGCCATGATAAAGTATATGAGCGAAAACATAAATTACCCTAAAGAAACTGGATTGTCGGGTGTTGCATACATAGCCTTTATAGTTGATGAAAAAGGTAATGTTACTGATGCAGCAGTTGCAAAAAGTGCAGCAGAACCTCTAGATAAAGAAGCTCTTAGAGTTGTTAAAGCAATGCCTAAATGGACCCCAGGAAAGGATAAGGGTAAAAATGTAAAAGTTAAAATGACTTTACCAGTTAGTTTTAAAATGCAATAATATTCACACCTAGCAATTAATTAGTTAGTTGCAAGGACTATAAATAGGGGGCTAAAGCCCCCTATTTTGTTTTTGGTATGATGCTTGCAAACCTATGTTCAAACACTAAAATTATTAGTTATGGACAATTTAGATTTAAGATACAATGATGTTTCATATTTTCAAATTACTGATAGCATCCAAAAATCATTTGTAACAAGTATTAAAACAAGTATTGAACGAGCATTAAATCCAGTAAAAAGAGATATTGAGCGCTGCCAAGGACTAGTAAGAGTTAATTATAAAGATCATAAACTAGAAATTACAACCTTTCATTTACCCATTAACTTGGAACAGAAAATTTACAGAATATTAAAGTAGCCAAATGGCTACTTTTCTTTTTTAGTAATATTTCTAAGCCATATTTAAATAGAAATGATTAAAAGCCCCGCTATTTGATAGCAGGGCTTTTTTAAATTTATTAATTTACTTTTTACTTCTTCTCTTTATCCATCTCACTAAAAACCATACTCCTATAGCTATAAAAAATAGGAATGGCCAAATATTTACTAATCCGATAAAGAACCATAGTAATCCTTTAAAACCATTTTCAAACCCATCACCAACTTTTTTTCCAAATCCAAAACTATTTTCTACTTCAACTGTTTCGTAATAAGTAATTCTTAAAATACTTAAACTAACTTGATTTTTTAAATATCTTAACCTACCTTCTACTCTTTCAATATCTTCTCTTATTCTTGCTAATTCATGCTCTACTTGTAAAATATCACCAACGCTATAAGCTTTACTTAATAATCCTAAATAACGTTCTTCCACTTTCTTTTTTGATTTTAATCGTGCTTCAACATCTACATACTCTTCAGTTACATCTCTTACAGAAATGTTTTGGTCATCCATTTCTTCTACAGATTTTGAGATTGAAGCTAATAGATTATCAAAATTTTCTGATGGTATACGAATTGTAACATTATGCTGAATTCTATACCCATAATCATATTCATTATCTTCGGACAAGTATCCATTAAACTGCTTTGTAGCCTTATCAATTATATTTTTTGTGGCTTTAACATCCGAAGTTTCAAAAGTTATACTTCCTTCTTTAATTAACTTTCTATTATAAGTGAAAACCGTTTTTGGATTATCTTGCTTTATATCTTCTGAGTTCGAACTATATTCTTCCTCTTCAAGACCTTCAGTTATTTCATCATATGCTTCAGCTTTGGCATTTCCTGCCACAATTGGAGCTGCAGCATCCTCATATCTACTTTTTCCTGCACAAGAAAATAGCATTATAGCCATTATACTTGCTATTAAAAGATTCTTTTTCATGATAATTGTTTTTTGAGTTATTGGTAATGAATTAATAAAAGCGAGCATTTTACCGCTCGCTTTTTTAGATGTTATTCCTCTTCCTTTTCCACAACTTCTTCTACATCTACTGGCTCAAATTCTAAAGAATCTTCTACCACTACATTTGTATCATTTACTGTTGAATCGATTTTATTCAATTCATCGTTTAATTGATCTAATGTGATAATGTTTGTGTCTTCTTGAACATCTTCACTACAAGCAATTAATGATACACTTACAACACCTAAACAAAGAGTTGCCTTAACTAATTTTTGCATTAAATTTTTCATAACTTTAAATTTTGGGTTAAACAATAACTCAAACATACAAGCCATTTTTACCATAGCTTTGAAGAATACCTGTAAACCCTTTGTAAATTATTTTACAAATTGTAAAACAGACTTAAAACCCTAATTATCAATTGTCTAAAGAAGATTTGAAATATTTTAAAATCCTGAAAAAAGAAGTTGCAAAAACACTACAACTTAATTTTTCTGTTGATTTAGACATTGAAAAGTGGAAACGACAAGAGATTATATATCTACAAGATGATTTACTAGATAAAGTAAATGGTAGAATTTCTGAAAAATGGTTTTATACCCATATTAAAACAGAAACAAAAAAGCTTCCAAGAATTGATATGCTAAATATTTTATGTGAGTATGCAGGATATCAAAATTGGAATGACCTAAAAAGTAAATTTCAAATTGAAGAAGAACCTAGTATAAAGGTTAAAAAAAGAAATCCATTAATATTAATTATTATTCTATTAGTTCTTTCAATTGTTTTTATTGGTTACCAATTTATACCTCAAAACAAGACCTATAAATTTTGTTTTGTAGATGCTAACTTAAAAGCTCCTATTAAAAATAGTCCTATATGGGTGGTAGTTATAAAGCAAAATGAATCACCAATGGTAACTCAGTGTGATAGTAATGGCTGTTTTTCGTTAGTTACAAAAGATAAACAAATACAATTTGTTGTTCGCTCACCCTACTATAAACCCGATACCATAACTCGTATAGTTCATAACAAAAGCATTAATGAAGAACAAATTCAATTAAAAACAAACGATTACGCTTTAATGATTCATTTATTTTCTAAATCGAAAGTAACTAACTGGAGAAAAAGAAGAAAACAACTAAGTTTAATGCTAACTGATGATGCTAGAATATATCAGGTATATGAAGACGAAAAAACAGGAATGGAGTTATTTAACAAAAAGGAATTTATAGACAAATTAACCACTCCAACAAAAAGCTTAAAAAGTATTGAAATAATAGAAACTATTTACTCTGGAGATAAAATCTCTATAATGCGATTTAAACAAAAACAAGATGAAAATGTTTAAACAGGTATTACATATAATTAGTTTTTACTTGCTATTAGTTTTATTCTCTTGTGCTGGAGAAAGTAGATATGAAGATGCTGTAGCTCCAGCAGAAGAATCAAAATCAATACCGGGGAATAATGCCGAATTTACTGAAGAACTAAATATTAATAAGTTACCCAAAAGTTTAAGCATAGAACAACAAGCGGCTTTTGAACTGAGAGCACAACAAAAATTTCAAGATTTTTTAGATTATTTGAAAATTGTGTCTAATCCCAAAATGGACAAAGGATTAGTTAAACATTCCGAAGAATTAATGAAAGAACTTTTTATTAGTGATACTATAACAATTACAGATTCTTCAATAATTGACCAAAAAGAATCAAGTATTAAACTTTCTAGACTTATTTCACTAATAAAACAACGTAACAAAACTGTTAATTTCTTAACTAACAATATCATATTTTCGATTCCTTTAGATAAAGATTCGAGTAATAATTACAAAGGAATTATGGAAGCCTCAGTTATTAGAAAGCATAAAACAAAAACAATAAGAGTTGATATTTATTTAATAGAAACAACCAAACAATTTGGTGATACAGAACAAAAAACTATCGAAATTAAGTTAGGAAACATCTATTAATATTGGGCTGTCTGATTTCAAATCACTACCTTTCAGCTATGAAGTCAGCAAAAATATTTTTTCATCTTATATTCTTTTTGACTTTTTCCTTATGTACAACTTTCATTAAAGCTGATGACAAAACCTTAGATAGTTTATTGCAACTAGAAAGAATTCTTCCTGATGATTCAACTAAAATTGATGTACTGAACGATATTGCAAGTATCTACTTAGATAGTAATTACCCTAAAGCTTTAAATTATGCCACTAAATCTTATAGTTTAGCAGAACAAATAAATTACGAGACTGGAAGAATAACTGCATTAATGCATAAAAGTTATGCAAATGATTTTATGGGAAGATATGCAATTTCTCAACAGCAAAACTACGAGCTACTTTCAATTTTTGAAGCCCTTAATGACTCTAATAGCATGAGTACTTGCTACAATAATATTGGTATAATTCATTATTATTTGGGTAACTATAAAGAATCTATAAATATCATTGAAAAAGCTCTTAACTATTACCTAAATCATAATTTAAAGATGGACATAGCTACATGCTATAACAATTTGGGAAATTCTTTTTCAGACATGGGAAATAACGATACAGCTTTAACCTATTATTCAAAAGCTTTAGACATATATATCGAATTAAAAGATTTAGGAGGTATGTCCTTAATTAATGGAAATGTTGGTGAAGTCCATGCTGTACTCAAAGAATATGACGAAGCATATACTTCATACTTTAAGTCTCTTCAACAAGCTGAAAAAATAAATGATAAGTGGCAGCAAGCAAATATGTATAGCTGCTTAGGTAGTTTGTTAACTGAGCAAAACAAACATAGTGAAGCTATTTCATTTCTTAGTCAAGGATTAAAAATATATACCGATTTAGATGCAAAACCCGAAATGATTGAAATTTATGAAACTACAGCAAAAATATATGAGCAAAAAAACAATTTAGCCTTAGCAAACCACAGTTTAAAAATGGCTTATCAGCTAAAAGATGAAATTTTCAACAAAGAAAATGCTAACTCTGTTGCTGAGATGAATGCTCTTTATGAAACTAAGGAAAAAGAAGCCGAGATATTAAAGCAACAAGAACAAGCGAAATATCAAGCTACCCAAAAAAAAATGATTATTGTTGGAGGCTCAACAGGTCTTATTCTTCTAATTGTTATTGTTGTAATTTCTGTAAAAGGAAATATTACTAAGAAAAAAGTAAATGAAACTTTAGAAGTACAAAAGAAACAAATTGAAATGAAAAATAGGGATATAACTGATAGTATTCAATATGCTAAACGTATTCAATCTGCTATTCTTCCAACTAATAATTTAATTAAAAAAACTTTACCTGAAAATTTTGTTTTGTATTTACCCAAAGATATTGTTGCTGGAGATTTTTATTGGATGGAAAAAAATCAGAATGGAATTTTGTTCGCTGTAGCAGATTGCACAGGGCATGGAGTTCCTGGAGCAATGGTAAGTGTAGTTTGTAATAATGCTTTAAATAGATCTGTAAGGGAGTTTCAATTAGTTGAACCTGCTGAGATTTTAAATAAAACAAGAGATATTGTTATTGAAACTTTTGAAAAAAGTGAAGCCAACATTAAAGATGGGATGGATATAGCTCTATGTCTTTTAAATAACTTAGAGTTACAGTATGCAGGAGCTAACAATCCACTATGGATTATTAGAAACAATGAAATAATTGAAACAAAAGGAGATAAACAACCTATTGGCAAATACATGAATAAAATGCCTTTTACAAACCATACTGTTAATTTACAAAACGGAGATACTATCTACCTTTTGACTGATGGTTTCCCAGATCAATTTGGA
The DNA here is from genome assembly GCA_029210015.1 of Vicingaceae bacterium. Lineage (GTDB taxonomy): Bacteria > Bacteroidota > Bacteroidia > Flavobacteriales_E > Vicingaceae. The sequence goes on along the minus strand of JARGOE010000001.1, from coordinate 60,798 downwards.
GGAGAAAAAGGCAAAAAGTATAAATACAAACCATTAAAAGAAAAACTACTTTCTATAAATTCATTACCCTTATTAGAACAAAAAGAACTTCTATATAAAGAATTTTCAGAATGGAAAGGAGAGCTAGAACAGATTGATGATGTCTGCCTAGTTGGAATTAGAATATAAAAAAACCGCAAATCTTATTTGCGGTTTTTTTATATTCTAGTATAACTAATTATTCAACTATTACTACTAAGTATTTTGATGAGGCCCAAAATTTTTCAGCATCAGTAATTACTAATTTTTCTGCAGAACCATCAGTTCCTTCTATCTTATATGATTCTGGAGAATGGTTGGTTATTAATTTAGCTTTCTTAGCATTTAAAGCTATTTCTGAAAACAAAGTAATATCTACTTGAGTAAAATATTCTTTATTAAAATCATCTGAAAGCTTCTTAGTTTTACCTATTCCAATAAACCCACCTTCTTTTGTTAAAACACCTTGCTCTAATAATTCTTTAGATGATCCATAACAATAAAACGCTTTATTTAATTTATCCTCTTGATTCCCCATCTCTTCTAGTCTATTATTGTATTCTTCAAACAATACAGCTAATTGAACATTTGCTTCGGCCAACTGAGTTTGAAGATTTGCAATTTGAGCATCTTTCTCTTGAATCTGCATTGTCATATTTTCAATCATTTTTTCTAGCTCAACTATCTTTAAATTAGATTTTTTTAAGCGAGAGTTTAATGATACCATTTTGTTTTTATTCTCTAATAACAAATTGTTTATCATTTCAATATCTCCCATAATCTCATCCCTCATTGTTTCATTCATTTCAACATTCCCTTTATCAAATCGAGCAGTCATCAAATTTTCTCTTTCTTTAATCTGAGCAAGATTTGCCTGAATTTCATTCATATCACCAATAAACTCGACAATCAACTCTTCCTTGTCATCTAATTGACCATTAGACTCTAATTTTTCAGCTTCTAACTCAGCAATTTTATTCTCTAATTCGTCTGTGTTACATGAAAAAAATACATTTACACATACCATTAATAATAATGCTTTAAACAATTTCATAGTTCTTTAAATTTTAGTTTTTGTGTTTAGCCGTTTGAGCTACAAATTATTACTTTTATACAAACTTATTATAAAAAATAAACTTATGGTTTTTAAACGTATTTTATTCTTAATTGTTTTAGCTTTTTCATTTTATTCATGCGTTAATAGTATAGATGGGGATGGAAATGTTACAACTGAAGAAAGATCAACTGATTCTTTTAATAAAATTGATATATCAGGACATTTTGAAGTCTTCATAAACCAAGGAAATACAGAAAAATTAGAAATAGAAGCTGATTATAACCTTATCGAACTAATAGAAACTGAAACCAAAAGCAATACACTTTATATTAAAAGTAAAAAACCTATTGGTAATGCTGAATCATTAAAGCTCTATATAACTGTTAAAAATATAACTGATATAGATATTTCAGGAGCTGTAGAATTAAATTCTAAAGGAACTTTAGACGGTGAAAATTTAGAAATTAATATTAGCGGAGCAGCAGACATCAATTTAGGTGTTGATGTAATCAGCTTAACAATGGATATGAGTGGTGCAAGTGAAACAACATTAAGAGGTAAGGCAGAAAATTTTGACATTGAATTGTCAGGAGCGAGTGATTTACAAGCAGAAAAATTAAAAACAAAACATACCTCAGTAGATATTTCTGGAGCTGGAAGTGCTAAAGTGTTTGCTAAGAAAACTCTTAAAGTAGAGGTTTCTGGAGCTGGAAGTGTGAAGTATAAAGGCAATCCAAAAATCACTAAAGTTATAAGTGGTGCTGGTTCTGTTACTAAGCTATAACAAAAAAGTATAAACGGTTTTGTTAATTTGCTAATCGCTATTATCTTAGCATTTTACATGGAAAAACTCATCGAAATATATAATCAAGTTAACCAATTTGGTAAGGATAATAATTTTGAATTGGAGATTATTAACCAAGGTGAGATTAAGTATAAAATGACCATTCAAGCTAAACACTTAGCTACTCCAACAGCAGCACATGGTGGTGTAATTGCCGCAATGATGGATGGAGTTTTAGGAGTTGCAGCTTTAAGTGCAGTAGCCGAAGAAGGTAAATTAGTTTCTACCATTGAGTTTAAAATAAGTTATTATGACCCCGCATTTGAAGATGACATTTTAACTGGAATGGGGCTTGTAGATAAAAAAGGAAATAGAATTATTTTCGCTTCGGGCGAAATAAAAAACCAACATAACAAAACTGTAGCGAAAGCTACAGGTACTTTTAATGCTTATCCTTTTGAAAAAAGTGATGTAGCAGAATATATGAAAAACACACAACAACTATGAAAAAATTACTAATAGCTTCATTAGCAATTGCTCTTGCAATTAACGTTAACGCACAAAAAAAGAAAAAATCAGAACCAAAAAGTAAATATAACTCAGGTTTATATAGCACTTTAAAATTTAGAAGTGTTGGACCGGCATTTACTTCTGGAAGAGTTGCAGATATAGCGGTAAACCCAAATAATCATTCAGAATATTACTTAGCTGTTGCAAGTGGTGGTGTGTGGAAAACTACTAACTCAGGTACAACATACAATCCAATTTTTGATAGCCAAGGCTCTTATTCTATTGGTTGTGTAACAATTGATCCAAATAATTCAAATGTAATATGGGTTGGTTCTGGTGAAAACAATAACCAAAGAAGTGTCGCTTATGGTGACGGGGTATACAAATCATTAGATGGTGGTAAAACTTGGGAAAATGTAGGTTTAAAAACATCTGAGCATATTGGTAACATTATCGTTCATCCAACAAATTCTGACATAGTTTATGTTGCTGCTTACGGTCCACTTTGGAGCGAAGGAGGAGAAAGAGGTGTTTATAAAACTACTGATGGTGGTAAAACTTGGAAAAACGTATTAGAAATTTCTAAACATACTGGTATTGCAGAAATAGTAATGGATCCAAGAAACCCTGATGTGATTTATGCTTCTGCACACCAAAGAAGAAGACATGTATTTACTTATGTTGGTGGTGGTCCAGAATCTGGATTACATAAAACTACTGATGGTGGTAAAACTTGGAAAATGATTAACAGTGGATTACCAAGCGTTGATATGGGAAGAATTGGGTTAGCAATTTCTCCCGCAAACCCAGAATTTATTTATGCCATAGTAGAAGCAAGTCAAGGTAAAGGTGGTGTTTTTAGAAGTACCAACAGAGGTGAAAGCTGGGAAAAGAGAAGCAGCTACTCTACAAGTGGCAACTATTACCAAGAGTTAGTTTGCGACCCTAAAGATGAAAATAGAGTTTACTCAATGGCAACTTGGTTACATCATACTGAAGATGGTGGTAAAACATTTAAAAAGACTGGAGAAAAAAGCAAACACGTAGATAATCACTGTATGTGGATTGACCCTGATGATACAAATCATTGGTTAGTTGGTTGTGATGGTGGAATGTATGAAACATGGAATGCTGCTGGAGATTGGCAGTATAAGCCCAACTTACCAATTACTCAGTATTACAAAGTAGCTACAGATAATGCATTCCCTTTTTATAATATTTATGGAGGAACACAAGATAACAATAGCCAAGGTGGTCCATCAAGAACTACCAACAATGCAGGTATTGTAAATTCTGATTGGTACATTACCAATGGTGGTGATGGTTTCGAATCTCAAATTGACCCTAAAGATGAAAACATTGTTTATGCTCAATCTCAATACGGTTGGTTAGTGCGTTACGATAAAAAAAGTGGAGAAAAAACTGGTATTAAACCTTTCCCTAAAAAGGGTGGAGATGCTTTACGTTGGAACTGGGATGCTCCGTTATTAATTAGCCCACACAATAACAAACGTTTATATTTTGCTGCCCAAAAATTATTTAAAAGTGATGACAGAGGTGATACTTGGGAAGAAGTTAGTCAAGATTTAACCAGAGGTTTAGACAGAAACAAGTTTAAAGTAATGGATAAAGTTTGGAGTATTGATGCTGTAATGAAAAACAAATCGACTACAATTTATGGTAATATCGTTGCGTTAGATGAATCTCCCAAAAAAGATGGTCTATTATATGTTGGTACTGATGATGGTTTAGTGCAAGTTTCTGATAATGGTGGTGATAGCTGGACAAAATATATTAGTTTCCCTGGAGTTCCAGCAATGACTTATGTAAATCAATTAAGAGCATCTAAACATAATGAAAACAACGTTTTTGCAGTATTTAACAATCATAAAAAAGGAGATTTTAAGCCTTACGTTTTAAAGAGTACTAATAAAGGTGCAAGTTGGGTATCAATAGCAAGTAACTTACCAAAAAACCAAGCGGTATATTGTATTGAGCAAGACCATGTAAACCCAAATATCTTGTTTGTGGGTACAGAGTATGGTGTTTTTGTTACTTTAAATGGTGGTAAGGAATGGACACAGTTAAAAGCTGGGTTACCAACTATTGCTGTTAGAGATATGGAAATACAACAAAGAGAAAACGATTTAGTTTTAGCAAGTTTTGGTAGAAGCTTTTATGTCTTAGATAACTATGCTCCTTTAAGAGAGTTGGCTGACGAAAAATTATTAGACAAGCGTTTCCACATTTTTGATGTAAAAAAGGGATTAATGTTTAATACTTCTAACCCTTTAGGATACAAGGGTAAAAATGCACAAGGCGAAAGCTTTTTTGCAACACCTAACCCACCAGTTGGAAGTGTAATTAGATATTATTTTAGTGATACCTTAAAAACTGCTCAAGAAACTAGAAGAGCTAATGAAAAGAAAACGGATGATGATTTTTGGCCAACTGAAGAAGAAATAAGGAAAGAGGCTGATGAAGAAGGTGCTTATCTCCTATTTGTAATTAAAACTGAGCAAGGTGATGAAATCCAAAAAATTAAAACTGGTGCTAAAGCTGGTATGAATGAAGTAGTTTGGAATTTCCGTTACACTTCTACTTCACCTATTAAATTAAAAACTGCTAAAGTTGGAAGATATGGTTCTGCTGATGTTGGGCAAATGGCTTTACCAGGAACTTACACAGTAACAGCTTATTTAGGAAAAGATAATAAAGTAGAAAAATTAGGAGAACCCAAGTCTTTTGAAATAGAATTATTAAACCATACAACTTTACCTGCTGAAGATAAAGTAGCTGCATTGGCTTTCTTAAAAGAAGTAAGCGAATTAAGAAGAAGTGTTAGTGGCACAAGTAACCAATTAGGCGAAATTAATAACCGTATTAAATACTTAAAACAAGCAGTGGAACATTATCCTAATTTACATATGAGTTGGTTAGCAAAAATTGATGCATTAAAAGCAACAAGCAAACAAATTGCTATTGAATTATGGGGAGATGGAGACATTAGTAAACATGAATTTGAAACTTACCCAAGCATAATGGACAGAGTAGAAATTGTAGTTTACAGCATTTGGAACTCTACTTCTGCACCAACAACAACTGGTAAAAACAACATTAAAATTGCACAAGAAGAATACACACCAGTTTTAGCAAAAGTTAAAACCTTAATTGCTGATGTTGAAAGTATAGAGAAGCAATTAACAGATGCTAAAGTACCTTACACACCTGGCAGAGGTGATGAGTGGAAGGGAGAATAAATATAAAATAAGTCTAAATAAAAAAGCCTCAATTTTCATTGAGGCTTTTTTTATCTTTTAAAAGTTAAACTTAGTTTTTAATGTAAATGGGTTGCAGTACATATTGAGCGCCAAAATTCTTGGATACCCAATTCATCAATTCTTCTATCTCTTCTTCTAATAAATTTTGATAGGCTTTAGAAAGCTCCTTCTTAAATAACGAAACATCAAAACTTACTTTCCTCAACACTTTCTTACTGTACTCCAACATTTTTTTTGATTTAATCTTAGTTATTACTGCCATGCCTTAGGTAATTTGTGAGTTTTAAATTTACAAAAAATAATCATCTTTTGCTTGCCTTTTATGTATTAGTATCTACCAATAAAACTTAATAACTCCCTCATCACCTATTTTATTTTAGGTAACTTTACTTTTTAACTCATTTTAACAGTTTTAAGTCTATGAAAAAGCTATTACTACTATTTTTTGTCTTGTCATCATTTATACTGCATTCGCAACAAATAAGTTACGAAGTTTCTATGCCAGAGCCACATACTCATTATTTTGAGGTTAAAATGAATGTGAGCGATTACGAAAAAGATTATTTTGATATACAAATGCCTGTTTGGGCTCCAGGTTCATATTTAGTAAGAGAATTTGCTAAAAGTGTAGAGGATGTAAATGCTTCTTTCAATAAAAAGTTAATCAGAACAGAGCAAATCAATAAAAACACTTGGCGTATTTATTCTAAAAAAGCCAACAACGTAAACATTACTTACAGAGTGTATGCTTTTGAGTTAAGTGTACGTACAAGCTTTGTAGACGCTTCTCACGGTTACTTTAATGGTACAAGCATGTTTATGTACATTAACGAATTAAAAAACATTCCTCATAACCTTACAATCATCCCTTTTAAAGATTGGAAAAAAGTAAGCACCTCGTTACCTAAAGTAGAAGGAAAAGGTTTTGTTTATAAAGCACCTGATTATGATATTTTAGTAGATTCTCCTGTAGAAATTGGTAACCAAGAAACTTTTGATTTCACTTCTGCTGGTGTTTTGCACCATGTAGCAATGTATGGTAAGGGAAATTATGATATTGAAAAACTAAAAGTAGATATGGCTAAAATTACTAAAGCCTGTACTGATGTTTTTGGCGTTAACCCAAATAAAGAATACACATTTATAATACACAACTTAACTGTTGGAAGTGGAGGTTTAGAACATTTAAGTTCTACTACGCTTCAAGTTAACCGTTGGACATATGGACCAGATCAATACAAAGGTTTTTTAAGTTTAGTTGCTCACGAGTATTTCCATTTATGGAATGTGAAAAGAATTAGACCTATTGAATTAGGTCCTTTTGATTATAACAATGAAAACTATACTCACCTTTTATGGGTGATGGAAGGTTTTACCAGCTACTATGATGAATTATTATTGTACAGAGCTGGAGTTTATACCGAAAGTGAAATTATTGGAAAGTTTACAGGTTCAATAAACAGAATTGAAAACCAACCAGGGAATAAAGTTCAACCAGCAGCTGATGCGAGTTTTAATGCATGGATAAAAGCTTACCGACATAATGAAAATAGTTACAACACTACTATTTCATATTACACCAAAGGTTCTGTTATTGCTAACATGCTAGACTTAATGATTTGTAATGCTACAAAAGGGAAAAAGAATTTAGACAATGTGATGCAAACCTTATATAAAGACTTTTACTTAAAAGAAAAAAGAGGTTTTACTAATAAAGAAATGCAAGCTACTTTAGAAAAAGTGTCGAGCTTAAAACTAGATGACTTTTTTGCAAAATACATTAATGGCACTCAAACTTTCGATTATGAAACTATTATGGGATATGCCAACATGAAAGTAGAAGCTATAGTAAACCATGAGCCTAGTTTAGGTATCTCTTTATCTGGAGGAAATAAAATTAGAACAGTTTACAGAGGGGGATCAGCTTATGAAGGCGGATTAAATGTTAATGATGAAATTATTTCAATTAATGGCTTTAGAGTTAATGATGATGCTAGTGATTTTATAGTTGATAAAAAGGTAGGCGATAAAATTGACGTTTTAATTAGCAGAGATAATTTAATGCAAACGATTAGCTTTCCATTAAAAGAAAAAGGAAATACACGCTATTTCATTTTTAATGATGATGAAAAAAAGAATGCTGTATTTAATAAATGGTTAACTAAATGATTACATCTTTAATTGTAGCTATTGCAGATAATAACGGTATTGGCAAAGACAACGATTTGCTTTGGCATTTACCAAACGACATGAAATATTTTAAGGAAAAAACCTTAAATCATCATATTATTACTGGTCGTAAAAACTACATTTCTATTCCAGAAAAATATAGACCTTTAGTTAATCGCACCAATATTGTTTTAACAAGAAATACGAACTTTAAAGAAGATGGTTGTGTGGTAAAGCATAATTTAAAAGATGCTATTGATTATGCTAAATCTAATAACGAGGAGGAACTTTTTATTATTGGTGGAGGTCAAATCTACAAAGATGCTTTAGAGAATAATTTAATTGATAAAATGTACATCACTTTCGTACATCAATCATTTGATGCAGACACTTTTTTCCCAGAAATAGATAGCAATGTGTGGAAAAAGAAAAGTGAGCTTACAGTTGAGCCTGATGAGAAAAACCCTTATAAACACACATTTGCCGTTTATGAAAAAATCAACTAATTTTAGTTACTAAAACCAATAAAGCTGTTGTTATGAAATATATATATTCATTTTTTGCAATCATTTTTACATTATTGATTTCCCAATGTAATATTCCAGATTCTGATAGAGATCAAGATACATCAGTAAATTCCTCAAAAAGCTACGCAAAAGGTCAAAGTGATACTTATGAAATTTTTAAACTAGCTCATTACGCTGCCAATAGCGTAAAAGGTATTACAAACAATAATCTAGCTAATACTACTAGTTTGTATGGCTGTGATACACTTATCATTGACACCATCTCAAACCCAATGACAATAACAATTCAATTTAATGGATCTTGTTATGATAAAACTGGATCTATAACTTTATCTTTTTCTAATAAATACGATGTTAGTGGAAGTTTAGTTAATGTGAATTTTAATAATTATACACAGTATAATTTAGGCATAACTGGCAACCTTTCTTATTCTTTTAATGGAAAAATAAATAATCTTCCGAACTACACACTTACTGCAACTGATGTTACATATGTTAAAAACAATAACATATTTAAGTGGTCAGGTATTCAAACTATAGAAATAGTTAATGGTTCAGCTACAGCATCAATACTTGACGACACTTATAACATTTCAGGTACTGCATCAGGTGTAACTAGAGAAGGTAATGAATTTATAGCATCTATTAATTCTGATTTAACCTTAGAAGGAAATTGTAACTGGATTAGCTCAGGAATTGTTCAAGTAACTCCTGAAAATAAAGCTTTTAGAATTTTAGATTTTGGTTCTGGTTGTAATAATCTTGCAACAACTCAGCTGTACGATATTGTATATGATATAACTATTCCATAATATATGTTGACTATAAATCCTAAAGAAATAGAAGTACCTAAATTACATCATTACTTATTAGGAGCGGTGGGTCCAAGACCAATAGCTTTTGCAAGTACTGTTGATGAAAATGGGGTGAAAAATTTAAGCCCTTTCAGCTTCTTTAATGTTTTTAGTGCTAATCCTCCAATAATGGTATTTTCTCCTGCAAGAAGTGGAAAAACAGGAGCTACTAAAAACACTTTTGATAATGTAAAAGCTACAAAAGAAGTAGTTATTAATATTGTTAATTACGATATCGTTCAGCAAATGTCTTTATCAAGTTCTCCTTATGAATCTGAAATTGATGAGTTTGAAAAATCAGGACTAACACCAATCGCTTCTGAAACTATAAAACCTTTTAGAGTTAAAGAATCTCCTGTTCAGTTTGAATGTAAAGTGAACGATGTTGTGGAGTTAGGACAAAATGGTGGTGCAGGAAATTTAGTTATATGTGAAGTTTTAAGAATTCATATTAAAGAAGATATACTAGATGATAAAGGAATGATAGACCAACATAAAATTGATTTGGTTAGTCGTATGGGTGGAAACTGGTATTGTAGAGCTAATGAAAACTCTATGTTTGAAATCCAAAAACCAATTACAACTATAGGAATTGGTGTAGATCAAATTCCAGTAGAGATTAGAAATAGTTCTATTTTAACAGGTAATGATTTAGGTTTATTGGGGAGTATTGAAGCTTTCCCAAGTCAAGAAGAAATTAATAATTACTCAACTCCTTCAGAAGACAAACACCAAGCTGCTAAAGAATTATTAGCTAACAACCAAGTAATGGATGCTTGGAAAGTTCTGTTAGGGTAAAATGAGTTTTACAGATAAATACACTAAAGTATTTAAGTACTTGCTTCCTACTCCATTTACAATTGCTATAGTATTAACTATAGTTACTTTTTTTATTGCTTTTTTTGTTACCCAACCCAGTTCTGAAACTGCTGGCAACTATTCAATTCAATTATTAAAATATTGGGAAGAAGGTATTTGGAACAGTGGCTTAATGGTATTTGCTATGCAAATGATGCTAATGCTTGTTTTAGGGCATATTTTAGCATTAACCAAACCAGTAAATCACATCATAAGTTTAGCGGTTAAGAAATGTAACAATACAGCTAATTCTGCTGCTTTAGTTACCTTTCTTACTGTTTTAGTTGGCCTATTTAACTGGGGATTAGGTTTAATTTTTGGAGCTATTTTCGCTCGCAAAGTGGCTGAACACGCTACGAAACAAAATATAAAAATAAATTACCCTATTATTGGTGCAGCAGGTTATTCTGCTTTATTAGTATGGCATGGAGGTTTATCTGGTTCATCATTAGCTAAAGTTGCAGAACCTGGTCATTTAAAAGCAATGATTAATGGACTTATACCAGAAAATCAATTAGCTATATTACCAGAGCAAATTTCTTATTGGGAAACCGTAGGATCTTCAATGAATATTTTTGTAATGATTCTATTAGTATTACTGCTGCCTATATCTATGTATTGGCTAGGAAAAAGAAGTGAAGAAAAAACTATAAATATAACAGACAATGATAATTCTGAAATTATAACTCAAAAAAAAGAGGGTGCTGAAATATTAGATTATTCTAGATGGTTTATATTAATATTTGGAATTATCCTGCTATTTTATGTTGGCTATAAAGTGGCAATAGATTATCAATTTGATTTATTAAAATTCTTCAATCCTAACAATATTAATCTACTACTATTTTCACTAGCAATTCTATTTCATAAAAATATCTATCAGTTTTTAAAAGCATTAGATAAAGCAATAGGTGGTGCTTCAGGAATATTAATTCAGTTTCCATTATACTTTGGAATTATGGGTATTATGAGTAACTCTGGATTAGTTAATGAAATAGCTAACTTCTTTGTTTCTATTTCTACAGAAACTTCGTATCCTATCTACACTTTTTTTAGTGCAGGATTAGTTAATGTTTTTGTGCCTAGCGGAGGTGGTCAATGGGCTGTTCAAGGTCCAATTATAGTTCAATCTGCTATGGATTTAGGGATTTCTTTACCTAAAAGTATTATGGCTTTAGCTTATGGTGATCAGTTAACCAATATGCTTCAACCTTTTTGGGCATTACCATTATTAGGAATAACAGGGCTTAAAGCAAAAGAAATTCTGCCATATACATTATACATGATGTTAATTGGAATGGCAATATATATTTCAGGATTATTACTATTTTAAACAGCTGCGGGGTTTGCATCTACTGTTTTAGAATCAAGAGCATCTCTCAATCCATTTCCTACCAATACAAAGGCTAATACCATTAATATAATTGCAATACCTGGTAGTACAGCTAAATAAGCTTTCCCTGTAATTAAATACCCTTTATGTTCTGCTATAATTTTACCCCAAGTAGCCTGTGGTGGTTGTGCTCCAATACCTAAGAAACTTAATCCAGCTTCAATCAATATTGCTGCGGCAAAATTAATTGCTGAAATTACAATTACAGGTCCTAATACATTTGGAATCATATGCTTAAATATAATTCTACCATTAGTAAACCCTAAAGCTCGTCCAGCTTCAACAAATTCTTTTTCTCTTAAGCTTAACATTTGCCCCCTAACTACTCTAGCAACTTCAACCCACATAGTTAAACCAACTGCAATAAATACTTGAGTTGTTCCTTTTCCTAATGCCATGGTAATAGCAATTACCAATAATAAAGTTGGGATAGACCAAACCACATTGATAAACCACATCACAACATCATCAATCCATCCTCTAAAGTAACCAGCTAATGCTCCTAATGTAATACCTATAAACAAAGAAATAAAAACAGATATAAATCCTACCAGAAGTGAAATCCATGTTCCAGCCATTAATCTACTCAACAAATCTCGACCATACTTATCTGTTCCTAAATAATATTTTTCCGATACAATATGATTGTTCTGAACTTCTTCTTTCAACTCTTCTATTGAGATATGCTTTTTACCATCATCAATAGTATAGAAATCTAAGAATCCATTTTTTTCTACAATTTCGTTATGATCTGTAGCATATACAATATCAGCCAAATTATACCTCATTACCTGGCCGTCATTTACATCTCCACCAGTATATTTTTCTACAACTAAATTGTACCCTTCAAAACTATAATCATAAATGGGCACAGTAGTAAAATCATTTTCTACTCCAGTATTTACAATCTCCCAAATACTTGATTCATGTTTCTTTTTATTTTTCTTAACCTTTAATAAATCAACTGAAAAACCTGGTTGTTGAGTAGTAATTTCAAGAATTTGATCATTCGCCATTGGTGTTCCATCAGGACGTATCATAGGTCCAAGAACAGCGATAAAAAATGCACAAACAATTATAAAAAGTCCAAATAAAGCTAATTTATTCTTCTTCAATCTATGCCAAGCTATTGACGACAATGATTTAGATGATATGTCTTGTTTTTTTCTACTCATTAATATTTTCTCCCTTTCCAGTTATAATTCATTGTTATTGATGCAATCCATATACCAACAAGGTAAATTGGATATAACAATTGAACAGGAATAAAATAAATTAACACTCTCTTTTTATCGAAAAAAGAGGCTACCAAAAGTAATAATATAAAATCAATAACCCATTTACTTAGCAACAAGATTGTTAATACACTTGAATAATTTTCGACCAAAGGCAAACCAATGTAGATAAAAAGACTTACAATATTTTGAATTAAGATAATTACACTGAAAAATATTAACGACTTATTTTTGTAAAATTTGGATTTTGAGGACCAACGCCTCCGCTGATTAAAAAATGCTTTTAAGCCTTTCTCAGAAGGTGTTTCTACTATAAAACTTTTAGTCAGCCCCCCCACAATCAGCTTATTATTATTTATAAACTTCTCTAATAAAAAAACATCATCTCCAGAAGGTGTTAAGTAGTTATCATAACCTCCAACATCCATCAATGACTCTTTTTTATAAGCTAAATTAGCAGCATTATTTAATATTGGGGTTCCAAAATTTAGCGTTCCAAACTCCAAACCTTGCATTGCCATCATATCTAATATCTGAAATTTATTTAAAAATCCTTTACCATTTTTAAACATTAAAGGTCCAAGCAACATATCTTTCCCATCTATTTTACTCGCTATAATATTTAACCAATTCTTTGGCAATTCGCAATCAGAATCTGTAGTTGCAACTATAGAATAGGTAGCATTTCTAACCCCTAATTTTAATGCTTCTTTTTTTGATTTTTGATCAATTAACTCATATAAACTATAATCATAAGAAGAAATATCAATATGCTTTTTTATTAACTCAACACTTTTATCTGTTGAATGATCATTAATAATTATAATCTCAAAATCTAACTTATCGTAATTTTGATTTTCAAGAGAATTTAAACATTTTATTATCATTTCCTCCTCATTTCTAACAGGTATTAATACCGATATTTTTACATTTTTTTTTGATTTATTGATTCCCTGTCTTTCTCTATAAAAGCCAATAGTGACAACTACCATTGAAGTACAATAGAGTAAGGTTATACATGATATTAATAGTATAAAATAAATCAACCCCTTGATAAAATTTTAATCTTACGTAAATTAAATAATCCTAATAATGCTGGAAAAGCTACATTAATATTCCATAACATAAGTGAAGCTGCCATAATTGATATATTTAAATCTGAAGTCAAACCAAATATAAACAGTGCAACTGAGGCTCTAACAGCAATTTCAGAAAATAAAATTGTAGGTATAAATGATGCGACAGTAAAGCATACAGGAATTAATGAAATTGAAGTTAAGTTAATCATATCAATTCCAAAAGCTTCCATGGCTAAAAAATATTGGAAAGAAAAAATTAAATATCTCAAAAAACTTAATCCTAAAATAACTAATAGCTCTTTGTAAGAAAATACTCCTAATGCATCAGCTAATTGATTGTTCTTTAGATAAGGAATCTTGTATAGCAATAATTTAACATTATGAAGCTTAAAGTAAAGTAATAGCATTACTAAAGCTATAAGTATAAAAACTCCAAATAATAAATTTACATCGAATCCAAAATCGAATAAATGATAGGTAACCATTAAGCCACAAAGCCCGATAATAAAAGTTATTATCATTTGACTATAGCTTGATACTAAGGTTTTAAGAGTAATCTCTTTAAAATACTTTTTACCAAGCAATAATGCTCTAAATGGTACTTCTCCAATACGGTTAGGAGTTAATAAACCTGCCGTAACTCCCGTTAAAGTATAATTAAATGCTTTAAAAAATGAAATATTTAATGTTTTACGAATAACATACTTCCATTTTATTGCTTCTATACCCCAATTAAAGAAAACAAGTAAAAATGCAAGTAATAAATAGTTAGTTTCAATATTTGAAAAATCAATCTTAACTATAGTAGTTCCCCAATCTTCTCTTATCTTATAATAAATGTAGATAACTGCTCCAACTCCAAGAAATAACCTGAATAGTAAATTAATATATTTGTATGAGACTTTGTTAACCAATAAAACAAATTTTATTGTGTTAAATTAATACGTTTAACTTTGTTATTGTGATTAAAGATAAAATAATATTAGGAATTGACCCTGGAACTACCATAATGGGCTATGGAGTTATTCAAATCATTGATAATAAAATTAACATGTTAGCAATGGGTTCTATTGAATTAAATAAAATAGAGGACCATTTTATGAGACTGAGCAAAATATTTGAAAGAACACAGTACTTAATCAACGAATATAAGCCAGACGAATTTGCTATAGAAGCCCCTTTTATGGGTAAAAATGCTCAATCTATGCTAAAGTTAGGGCGTGCACAGGGTATTTCAATGGCAGCTGCTTTAGATAAAGACATTCCTGTTACTGAATATGCTCCTAGAAAAATAAAACAATCTATAACAGGAAAAGGAACTGCATCAAAAGAACAAGTAGCAGGTATGTTGGTAAACATTTTAAAATTAAAAGCACTACCTAAACATTTAGATGCAACAGATGGTTTAGCTGTAGCTGTTTGCCATTATTTTCAAATGGGGAAACCTCAGTCACAAAAATCATATTCTGGATGGGGTGCGTTTGTAAAACAAAACCCTAAAAGAACTAAATCCTAAAATTCTAAGCTCCAATAATTTTTTCTTGAATAACTTTAAACTCCACTTCAGTAAATTTTAATTTAGGCCTTGAGAAATCAATATCTGACACATTATTAATAGGTACTAAATGAATATGAGTGTGAGGCACTTCCAAACCAATTACTGCAACACCAATTCGTTCACACACAATTGCTTTTTCAACTTTTAATGCTACTTTTTTAGCAAATTTTTGCAAACCTATATAGGTTTGTTCATCTAAATCAAAAATATAATCAACCTCCTTTTTAGGAACAACTAATGTATGTCCTTTAGCTAAAGGAAATACATCTAAAAATGCTATAAAATCTTCATTTTCATCAATTATATATCCTGGAACCTCTCTATTAATTATTTTAGTAAAAATAGAAGCCATTATCTAGAAATTTCAATGATTTCAAAATTGATTATTCCGGTAGGAACCTTAACCTCTGCAATATCCCCTACAGATTTACCCAACAAACCTTCACCTATAGGAGAATCAACAGAAATACGTCTTTGCTTCAAATCAGCTTCTTTTTCCGAAACCAAAGTATATTCCATTACAACACCATTTGCAACATTCTTAATTTTAACTTTAGATAAAATTAATGCTTTAGATGTATCTAATTGAGATTCATCAACAACTCTAGCTGAAGAAATAATTGTTTCTAGTTTAGATATTTTTAACTCTAGCAAACCTTGCGCTTCTTTAGCTGCATCATATTCAGCATTTTCCGACAAATCTCCCTTATCTCTAGCTTCAGCAATTTGAGCTGAAATTTTTCCCCTCTCAACATTTTTTAATTGGTCAAGCTCTTCATTTAATTTGTCTAAACCCTCTTTTGTATAATAATTAACTTGTGACATAACCTAATTCTTTTAAAGCCAAAAAGAGAACTCAAATTTGAGTTCTCTTTAAAAACTTGAAATATGTGTTTTAATATTTTATAAATCTAATTTTATTCCAATACTATGAGTTCCTTCAAAACTTTCAGTCATTTGGTATGCATAATGTAGTCCAAAGGTTGTACCTTTTTTACCTAAAGGAGCAACAAATGAAGCTCCGAAAGCAGGCCCAGTATAAACTGAAGTCCTTTTTTCAGAATCAAACCAAGTACCTTGTTCTAACACATAACCACCTCGTAACATAAACATGTTTTTAAACCCATACTCTAAACCAATTCTATATTGATCTTTTGTAAATGAATTTGAAGTAAAGTTAGCAGCAACTGTAATTCTATGGTCCGAAGAAATTTCACTACTTGTACTATCTGTAGTTGCAGCTAAATAAAAATCGTAAGAAGCTCCAATATGTAATAATGAAGGTAACTGGTATGCAGCAGCTCTATGATCTTGTGTTGACTGAATTTCAACACCATTATTATCGTTTATCTCAGTAAAAGAAAGTCCATCACCTGAAGATTTCATACTAGGCCCAACATTCTTTAAAGCAATACCAAACTTAATTTGATCGTTATCTCCTGTTACATAACGAACACCAGCATCAAATGCAAATCCACGAGCAGATACGTTAGCAATAGACTCACTAATAATTCTAACTCCTAATCCACCAGAAATACTATTAGAAAATTTCTTAGAATATCCTGCATCTATTGTTGTATATGAAGGAGAAAAAGTACCAATACCACCTTCAGGTAAATTAACTTCAGTTATATCAATGTCTCCAAATTTCATACTCATTACAGAAACCCCTAGCACTCCAGATTCCCCTAGCTTTTGAGCGAATCCAAAACTATTTATACTAACATCACTACCAACCAAATATCTTTTATGGTTAACTAATAATTCTGTTTTTCTAGTAAAAGCTAATCCTGCAATATTTAAACCCATAGCTTCAAGGCCGGTAACCGAAGCTGTATTAGCACCTCCAAATCCGACACTTCTAGTCCAAGGATTAATAAGTAGTTGAGAAGCACCTGCTTCACCAGCTCTGTCTTCATTTCCAGCAAATAAATTAGCTGAACAACAAGCTGCTACTAATAAGATTGATATTTTAATTTTCTTCATATTCTAAAGTATATATTGTATTCTATCTTTATTATTAAATTTAAAAACCGTTCAAATCAGTAGGTTTCATAACTCCATACCATTTCAATGTTCTTTCTCCAACATCTGGTACATCAACATGAATTAAATAAACTCCACTTGCAACAGGTACATTTACAAAATTCTTTAAATCCCAATCTAAACTAGTTTTTGGATCTCCTTTCACATATCTTCTCATCAATGTTCCACTAATATTATAAATCGATATAGTACATATTTCAGGTAAATTAGTAATCTTAATTCTGTTATCTAATTTATCATTTTCATATTCACTGTAAGCATAATAAGGATTTGGTACAACATTAATTAAGTCTAATACTGAATCCATAGCTGTCATACTTCCTGTTTCGACTTCCATCCCTGTCATATCAAACTCATACATAGGTAATCCGCCATTTGTAGTAGAAGCTGTTGCAAAGCTTTCATATGGTCTCTCTACACGTAATCTAACTCTTGCATCTGTCTCTAATAATGAACGCCCTTCTTCTAACATAGGAATACCAGCCCAAGCACATGTTCTCATTGCTAACATTTTCTTCACATCTGCTCCATTAAACTCAGTTCGTAATGTTGCACAACCATCATAAGCTGGAAACGAAACACCTGATGATGCTTTTCTAAATACATATACATAATGCTTTCCTCCCATCAATAATTCTTGGTTCACACCTCCGGTCTCAACTGAAGTCGGATTCCATTTCATATCTCTACCATTTTCACCAGCTAACCAGCTATCTTCAGCAAAAGCAATATTCAATCTTTCTCCTGTTTCCAAGTTGATAGCATAACCTGGGAACCATCCCATACCAGTACCATCTCCATCTGGATTACCATTTTTATCTACACTAGCTCCTGCTCTTAATTCTAGATGTTTAGCTCCTCCTTCTGCAAGTACGACATCATTTCTAGCTTCAAAAACCATAGATCTACTCCATTTACTCTTATCTGATGTAAATACAATATCAACTGACGGTAAATCTTCTAAATTTGCTCCTCTTGGCCCAGAACCGCTTAATAATGCTAAACCTACAGCATCAACCATAGTTCCTGTTGTTGGTGATGGTGGTTTTACAAATGAAACCAATCTATATGGTGACCAAGTCTTATCAACTAATCCTTCAAAATCTGATTCAGGATCTTGGAAATTACCATTGTCGTAATCATTATAAGGATCAACAACGCTTCCAACATCAAATACAGAGTTTCCAGATCTAATCCAATTAGCGTCAGTTTGTCCTTCTCTATCAGCAAAACCTCCTAACCATTTCTTAGTAGAATCTGCATACTCTACATTACCAATAATTACACCACTACCTAACTCTTTTTCTTCTCCAGGCTTAGCTGCTTGCTTAATTGATAATGATATTCCGTAATCCAACAACAATTGTTCATTCTCAATAGTAATTAATTGGTCCGCATTAATAGAATCTATTCCATTTCCAATGTTTGGAACATGAATAGTCCAAAATGCATCATCCAAACTTCCTGCTGTTACTGTGTCTTTAAATTGAACTCTATAAACACCAGCTTTAACATTTAATGGATCTACAACTTTTACTTGAATCGGTCCATGACCTGATTGGTAAGTTGGGAAATCCATAAAGTTATTAGCTACTATTGATGCTTCTGAACTTGCTGTCAATTGTAATTCATTTCCACCATTCCCTTGTCCTTCTATCCTTTTAATCTGAGGCATATCACCATATGCAGAATTAGCAACTGTTCCTCCAGCTTCTGGTGCAGGGTTATGTGGTATTACTGAAAAAGAAGAAATACCTGAACCTCCGGCCTGTTTTCTACTAGCAATATAAGGCTCTTTTTGTCCGTCTAACGCTAATGGGTCTAATGGATCATACTTCTTATATTGATTATACCCATATGCTATAGCAATGTAGTAATATGTTTTATGGTTAACTAATCGCGCATCACCTTCTGAAAACAAATCAGTTGTAAATCTAAATGAATGTTTAATTCCTTCATCTGCTCCATTCACTTCCTCTTTTGGCACATTGGCTTGTAAATTTTCATCATAAGTGAAATTAACCAACTGAGTAACCCCATCTTTTAAATCAACTTGAGCAGCTAATCTAGCGCTATTTGGATCATCTAATTCTTGAACAGTAATTAATCCATTTTTAACTTGATAAATTTGATACCCTTGAAACTTATAAAACTTTAAGGTATCCTTATCATCATCATCACCTTGATATACACCATCTAGTGTATCAGGTATTGCAATGAAAGGATTTTTTTGATTGTAAGTTTCATTGTAGTTATTTGATATTCGTCTATTGCTTAAATATAATATTACTTCTCTATCCATTTCTTGGAAAGTAATATCTGGTGCATCTGGTCCTTCAGCAATTTTAAAACAGTTATCAAACAAAGCTTGAGCTTTATCATCAGCTACTCTTAAAGAATTAACTGACTCAAAATTATCTCCAGAAACTGCTCTTGCCCATACAATACCAACAGTTAAATCATTTACAGCACCAGGTTCTAGAGTAAATGGACCTGCACTTTCTAAAAATCTTCTATCACCGACTGGGTTAGGATTATTAGGTCCAAGAGCATCAAGCTCTGACCAGTTAGCAGGAGTAGCAGGAACTCCTTTTGTACTCCAAAATAAAGGATCAGATGCTCCAGGGAAAATTAAATCAGCAGGAACAGTTCCTCCTGAAGAGGCACCATTACCATTTCCACCCCACACCATCTGTGCACCACCAAGTCTCCATCTTCCTCTTAAATAGTTATAGTAATCTAAAGCACTTGACGGATCTCCATCTCCAGGAAACTGTCCACCTCCAATACTATAATAAACAAATTTCTTCATTCCATAACGCTCATTATCAACTATACCATCTCCATAACCAATACCCAAACCTTTGTAAGGTATACCACCATTAGCTATAGCAACAGGAACGTTTTGTGTCAACGGATTATCAATACCGTCATTATCAGCATAAGGTCCTTCAAAAAAGTCAACCCCAATAGCTGGTGGAGTTGTACCATAACCTTCAACGCCATTTCCTCCTTCATCAGTATTATCACCATTATAACAATAACCTAAACCTCTTTCAGCATCACATCCTACGTAATCATCTGTAGAACCACCTAAATCGGCATCAATCCATTGTCCAAAATAAGTCTCAGTTAATGTAAAAGTAGATCGGTTAATCATTTCATAGTTATAAAAAGTCATATTATTAACCTCATCATTTGTTGCAAATGCAAAAGCTTGACCTCTAATTTCCATTCCAATAGATGGCCCTTGTGATTCAGAGTGTGTATTTCCTTTATCATTAAAAACAAACCATATTGTAGTATCTCCAAATAGACGTACATCTCTTGTCGTTCTACAATCAATATCTCCAATTAAATCATACTTAGGATAATCTCCTGCATTAGGGTCATAAAAGTCATCGCCATCTCTATCAAAAAAGGGTGCTAAGTGCCAATCTTGGCCTAAACCTATATCACCGTGAGCAGGCCAATCTAAAATTGCATCAGGAATTTGGTATCCTGGAAAATCATCTTGCTGAGTAGTTGTGTTATTTAAAGCATCATCAACACCTGCTTGATACCAAGCAACAAACTCATCTACCATGGCTCTAGAAACACCAAAAGACTTATCATACTTAGAACAAGTTGCTGCATCAATTTCAGCAGTAGAAGTATTTAAAGGTCCTGGCCAAAAATCATTACCTGAAGTTCTAAAAGTAACAGCAGCAATTTTTAATTGACCATTAACATCTCTTCCTCCCATCCATAAAGCTCCAGCATAAATAGATGTATACTTAGGATCACTACTACTTCCTCTTTTTGGAATTTCATAATCAGCAATATTGTTTGATCTATCTTGAAACATACTTCCTCCAGTACCTTCAATTCTAGCTCTAACATTATTTAGTTCTAAAATTGCAATATTGGTTGCTGATGCACATCCTGCAGCTGGTGTAGGATTATTACCTCCATTGCTGTTATTATTCATAACTCTTCTAGAATAAACACTTGTTACTGTGAATATTGCTAATAAACCTATTGCTATTCTTTTTATCATAACAGTTATATTTTTATCTTAATCTATCTTTAATTTATTAAAAGTTCAATTGTACACCTAATCTAACTCTTCTAGGTAAAGCATAATTAAACCCATTCTCAGCTTTTACAGCATATTGATCTCTAAATGAATTCTCATCAGCTTGATTCACAATATATGATTGTTGGTAAGCAGCATTCAAAAATCCATCATCATTTGCATTCCCTGTAGCTCCGTAAACATTAATTATGTTTTCAGCATTTAAAACATTTAATGTTTGTATATAAACATTTAAAGTTGCTTCTTTTCTATCTTCGCCTTCACCTTTACCCCATTGTAAATCAATAGTTCTATCTAATTTAACATCAACAGTTGTATTAAAAGGTAAACGAGATGCATTTAATTGACCTTCTTGAGGACTAATACCATTTGAAGTAAATAATACACCAGAACCATTAACTCTTGATCTTTTTGTATAAGGAGTCCCTGAACCAGATCTCATAGTAACATTTAAACCTGTGTTTTGTAAAATATCTTTTCCAAACATTACAGGACCATTATAGTTTTTACCTTTTCCATATCGGTAATCACCAGCAACAATAATTCTATGTCTTTGATCAAAAGCTAAAGGAATTAAAGTTCTTAAGTTACCATTACCTGAAGAAACCAAGTTTTGAGATGTAGTTGTACTTGAACCGGTACCATCAGCAAACTGCAATGTATAACTAGCTCGTAAGGAAACATTACCTTTTGTTCTTAAGTCATAACTTATTGTAAATCCTTTTACAGTACCGAAATCCTGATTATCAAAAGTAAAATAATTCCCTGGGTAAGCACCAATAACTTGAGTAGATTGAACTTGATTTCTCATTTCACGATAGAAAGCAGAAATTTTTAATGCAGAATAGTTATCTAATTTTTGTTGAAAACCTAATTCGTAATCAATAGTTTGTTCTGCCTTCAACGCAGGGTTATTAAAATATCCACCAAAAATATTAGTACCACCTGCACCAAATCCTAAATAACTTATTAAATCCATTCTATTGTTACTTTCAGGTCTTTGAGTTAAAACATCATAATGAGCAAAAAACAAAGCTTCATCAGATATAGGGAAAGAGAATGCAATTCTAGGAGAAATATTAACTTGTGGCTCAAAATCCTTAAAAGATTCACCATCTAAATCAGCAAAAACTTGATCATCATTAGGGTCTACTAACCATGGATTAGGTACACCTGATGAATTAAGAATAGAAGGATCTGTTATCAACTCACCTTCCTTATTGTACCAAGTATCACCATCTCTATAACCAACAATATCACCAGCATTAGGATTTGTAGCGTCTGCAACATAAACAACAAAATCATCACCGATATTATCTGGTATAATCTCAGAACCAGTTTCAATTTCACCTAAAGTTTTAACTGGAAACATAGAGTATTTATCTTTTAATACTGATTGATTTGCATCGTATCTATCTATACGTATACCAACATTAAAAATCAAATCATCAAAAGCAAATTTATCTTGAATAAAACCTGCAACATAAATTGGTTTAAAACCAGGGTTCTCTCTTAAGTAATCACCATTATCATCTGTTTTAGTAAAGAAATCATCTACACTAGGGTTACCAGATAATTTTTCACCAGTATGGTCATAACCAAAACTATTAACAAAACCACCATTAGATATTAATTCATCTGGTGAAAACATATCAATATTCCAAACATCAGCTCCATATGAATCAAAATCAATCCAATTAGTACCATCGATTTGCATACCTAATGCATCTCTTAAATTTTTATCGAATGTATTGTGTGCATCAGGGTCATATGCCTGATCGAATAGATATGCAGGAATACCATCTATCCATATTTCTTGACTAAAAGTACCTTCTTCAAAACTTCTTTGTTCAATTTGTGTATTTACTAACTGCCTTCCTAATCCCCACAAACCAACTGGAGCTACACTATAAAAATTATCATTTCTTTGTTCGTATTCGAAACCAATTTTTAATGAATGATCTTTAATACTAGCACTACCTTGACCAGAAACTCTAAATTGAGATTGATCATTAACACTATAAGCATTATTCACTCTACCCATTGAAGACCACATCCCATATACATTCCCTGGATTATCTCCATTTATCAAACCACCAAAAGATTGTACATTTTCTCTATTATCCCAATGACCTTCTGGATCATTAGAATACACATCATAATAGTTAGATGTATAATTAGATAATATTGGATTTAAAGTTCCAGGCTCATAATCATAAAGTAATGTAGCCCAATTAGAAAAGAACCCATTTAAAGTATCTCCTGTTAAATTTCCGTTGGCATCAACAACTAAAGCAGTATCGGTACCTACCTCATAAACTTGAGTCCTTGTAGTAGTAAACTTTCCAATATATCCATAATGAGAAAGATTATCTTTATGTATTTCACTTTGAACTGTTTGATTTACTTTAGAATAATCTACCTGAAAAGTTATAAAAGCATCTTTAATTAATGATGGATTTTCTTCATCATCTGAGTTTTCAAACCTTTGAGTAAATCTACCATAAACTCTCCATGTCTGATTTATCCTTTGAGGATTATTAGCAGAATTAAATAAAGAAAAAGCATTTGTATTATTTCTAACATAATCATTTGCATCTCTATAATCGAAAGAACCACCAATAGCAACATTAGTAGTTTTTGAAGTTGTTAAATCTATCTTGCCTGCTAAATTTAATGATTTACGAGCAACATTTAATCTAAAAGGTGTTTCCTCTAAATCATTTAATCCAACATAACTAGCACTATTAATAACTCCACCTTGCTCACCTAAATTCTGTAAATAAGGAGTTTCTTCTAACTCCAACATTAAAGCATCATTAACTTTCATGTCTCCATTATAAAAAGGTCTAGGATCTACCTCATGTTTTGCTTCACCAGAAAAGAAGAAGCCTGCAATTGCATCTTTCTTGTTTCCTAAAGAATCTTTTCTTGTTATTATAGGCCCAGAAACACTCCATCCTAAAAGGTTAAAACCAAATTTATCCAACCCAACAACATCATCACCTGTTTTAAACCCAGAAGTTAAATACTCTATACCACCAAACCAATCTTTAGAAGCACCTTTAGTAGTAATATTTACAATACCACCTGTCGCATCACCAAATTGAGCTGGAATACCTCCAGTAATAACAGAAACTTGTTCGATTGCAGAATTAGGTAAATTCGATCCCCCTCTAACTTTAATCCCATCAATATAAGTATCAGTACCACTAGTTCTAGACCCCCTAACACTAAGCCCGGAACCCCCATCATCTTGAGAATAAACACCTCCGACAGTTGCAGCAATAGAAGCCGCAGAACGTCCTGGCATCTTTTTAATATCTTCAGCAGTAACAGTCCCACCTGAGGAAGTTTGA
Source organism: Vicingaceae bacterium (assembly GCA_029210015.1). Taxonomy (GTDB): domain Bacteria; phylum Bacteroidota; class Bacteroidia; order Flavobacteriales_E; family Vicingaceae. Next base: position 35,992 of record JARGOE010000001.1, on the reverse strand, counting down.
TCAGGATCAATTAAAGGAACCTTATAATCTATAACAACAAACTCCTCAATATTTTCTGCACTAGATGATGCCTTAATATCTTTTACAAAAGTAATTTTACCACTTGTAACAACAACATCATTAACTTGCATTGGTTGATACCCAACATAAGTAGCTTGAACAGTATATTTACCAGGAGTTAAAGCAGGGAATGTAAATTTCCCATCAAAATCAGTCATAGTCCCAGCCACCTGAGATCCACCTTTCATTAATACAACATTTGCAAAAGCTAATGGCTCACCATTATCTTTATCCAACATCTTTCCTTTAATAGTCCCTTGTTGAGCTATTGCAGTTGTTGCAACGAACAACACAGCCACAAATACAGCTAATTTTCTTAACATATTTAACGTTTTAATCTAATTTAATATTTAGTGCAAATAAAGAGGCGTAAAGATATATAATATAAAACTATGAAACCAAATTATTTTGAGTAAATATATTAACTATTATTGGTTTTTCAATAAACCAATTTGTAAACGGTTAATATTTAAAAGAAAAAATAGAAAATTTAAAAAGAAAAGGAAACTTTAGGAGTAATACAGAATTAATTACCACCCTTACCACCATCTGAAGAGCCACCAGTTAAACCACCACCTATAATCACATCACCTCCAACAACATCAACATCATCATCCTCATTATCATCCCCACCAATTATAGTATCGTCATCATCATCTTCATTATTATCACCACCTACTATAGAAACATCCCCATCTCCATCACCCCCACCAGTAAGATCTCCTTCGCGCATCATAGACACATCCTCAGCATCAACACTCACAGTGTTCGACATAGGCACAGGCTCATCACCCTTGGTACAAGAAGTCATAATTGAAATTAGAATAATCCCAACTAAGAGTGCGCTATATTTTAAGTAGTTGTACTTCATTACAAACAAAGATATGATTTCTTGTTTAAAATAACACGTTTTTTACATTTTTATTTTAAATGGCTAAAAAAAACTTATTGAATCACAAAATATTCGTTATTCAAATTTATTAGTTTTACAATGTTTTGAAATCTCTTTTACAAATAATACTTTCCCCTATTTCATTGTTATATGGAATAACTATATTAGTCAGAAATAAACTTTATGATTGGAAAGTAACTTCACAAACATCTTTTAAGGTTCCTACCATCGCTATTGGAAACCTTTCAGTTGGTGGAAGCGGAAAAACACCTTTGACAGAATATTTAATACGCCTATTAAGCAATTTAGAATTAACAACCCTTAGTAGGGGCTATAAACGAAAAACTTCTGGATTCATTTTAGCCTCAAAAACATCTACTAGCCAAGAAATTGGTGACGAACCCTTACAGCTTTACCAGAAATTTAACTCTATTAATGTAGCCGTATGCGAAGACAGAGTTAAAGGGGCAACTGAAATTCTAAAATTAAAACCAAACACAAAAGTAATTTTACTTGATGATGCTTTTCAACATCGAGCAATAAAGCCAGGGCTAAACATACTGGTTACTGACTTTAATAATATATTTACTAATGACTACCTAATGCCATCTGGCAGATTAAGAGAGTGGCGCGAAGGGTATAAAAGAGCGGACATTATTATCGTTTCTAAAACTCCAATTAATACTAACAAAAACACATTGAAAAAGATTGCAAAAGACATCAATCCTAAAGCATATCAGAAACTTTATTTCTCCAACATAAAATATTCCGAATCTAAACATTATGAAAATTCAAAAAAATTAGACAAAACTCTAGTAAGCAAAGAAACTGATGCATTATTAATTTCAGGAATTGCTAAACCATTACCTCTTCTAAATCATATAAAAAATGAATACAAATCAGTAGGACACATAAAGTTTCCTGACCACCATGATTTTACAAAAACTGACGTAGAAAAAATTAAAAATCGTTTTGTTAATATAAATAGCGATAATAAAATTATAATTACTACGGAAAAAGATATAATGCGATTATCTTTGCCCGAAATTTTAAAAGACATTCAAGATATTCCTATTTATTATGTCCCTATTAAAATAGATTTTTTTAGTAGTGAAGATAAAGCGAATTTTGATAAACAAATATTAGATTATGTTAGCTCAAATACAGGAAACTAAATCATTCTTAGAGAATAAAACATCAGTTAAACCTTTTACGGGAATTGTATTAGGAACTGGTTTAGGGAACCTTTCATCAGAAATAGAAGTGGAAACTGCTATTCCCTACTCTGAAATTCCAAATTTCCCAGTTTCAACAGTCCAAGGCCATAGTGGTCAATTAATATTTGGAACTTTAAACGGTGTCCCTGTAGTTGCTATGCAAGGTAGATTTCATTACTATGAAGGTTACTCTTTAAAAGAATGTACTTTTCCTATAAGAGTTATGAAAATGCTAGGAATTAAAAATTTGTTTTTAAGTAATGCAAGCGGTGGGGTAAATGCTAATTTTGAAATAGGTGATATTATGTTAATCACTGATCATATTAACCTACTACCTGACAATCCATTAAGAGGAAAAAATATTGATGAATTAGGACCTCGATTTCCAGACATGAGTGAACCTTACTCTAAAGATTTAAACAATAAAGTATTTAGTATTGCGCAACAAAACAATATTAAATTACAGCAAGGTGTGTATGCAGTTTTAAGCGGCCCAACATTTGAAACTCCTGCTGAATATAAATATATTCAAATCATAGGAGCTGACACTGTTGGAATGAGTACTGTTCCTGAAGTTATAGTTGCTCGACATATGGATTTACCATGCATGGCAATGTCTATTATTACTGATTTGGGAGTTGATGGGAAAATTGTAGAAATAAGTCATGAAGAGGTTCAGGAGGTTGCAAAAGAAGCAGAACCTAAAATGACTTTAATAATAAAAGAATTACTGAAAGAAATTTATTCATAAATGAGTATTTACGATAAATATGAAGCTGTCATTGGGTTAGAGATTCATGCCCAACTTTCTACAAAAAGTAAAGCTTACACATCTGATTCAACTGAATTTGGAAATTTACCAAATACTAATATTAGCCCTATTTCTCTAGGACATCCTGGAACTTTACCTCGTATAAATAAAAACAATATTGAGTATGCTGTTAAACTTGGTATAGCAGTTAATGCAGATATTAGAGAACATAATGAATTTGCCCGTAAAAATTATTTCTATGCAGATCTACCTAAGGGATATCAAATAACCCAAGATACTACTCCAATATGTAACAATGGACATATCACTCTTTTTCCTAATACAGATAAGGAGCGAAACATAAATATAACAAGAATACACCTAGAAGAAGATGCAGGTAAGAGTATTCATGATCAAGATCCTTTCAACACACTTATTGATTTAAACAGAGCTGGTGTAGCGTTAGTTGAAATAGTTTCAGAACCTGAAATAAAGTCGGCTGAAGAAGCTTCTGAATATGTTAGTCAAGTTAGAAAATTGGTTAGATACCTAGAAATTTGCGATGGCAATATGGAAGAGGGCAGCTTACGCTGTGATGCCAATGTCTCAGTAATGTTAAAAGGTTCTGAGAATTTCGGAGAAAGGACTGAGACAAAAAACATGAACTCGATATCTAATGTTAAAAGAGCTATTGAGTATGAGATTAAACGACAAATAGATTTATTAGAAGCTGGTGGGCAAATAAATATGGAGACCAGAAGTTTCAATGCAGTTGATGGATCAACATTTTTACTTCGATCAAAAGAAGAAGCTCATGACTACAGGTATTTTCCTGAGCCAGATTTACAACCAACATTAGTTAAACAGGATTACATTGATCGGGTAAAAGAAACTTTACCATTAATGCCAAATGATTTATTTAAAAAGTATACTCAAGAATTTGGATTGTCAGATTATGATGCTAATATCATTATTGAATCTAAACCAGTTGCTTTGTATTTTGATAAATTAACAAGCTTAACAAAAAACTATAAAGCAGCAGCTAATTGGCTTAATGGCCCAATAAAATCTCACCTAAATAAAAATGCACAAACCATTGAAGGGTTATCTAACATGAAACCTAAGGATGTTGCAGAAATTATAGAGTTAATTGATTCTGGAAAAATTAGTAACTCAATAGCTGAACAAAAAATATTTCCATTAAAGATTAACGGAAAAGAGAGTGCTTTAGAAATAGCGGAGAGACTTAACCTAATTCAAGAAAGTGGAGATGATGCTATTGTAGATTATATCAAACAAGTTTTTGAACAAAATCCTGACGAAGTAGAACGCTACAAAAACGGTGAAAAACAACTTACTGGCTTTTTAATGGGACAACTTATGAGAGTTTCCGGAGGGAAAGCAGACCCTAAAAAAGCCAATCAACTAATAAGAGAAATGCTCGGTTAAAATTTATATTATGAGAAAATTATTTTTATTTATAATTCCTACATTACTAATTGCTTGTGGAAGTAGCGATACGAACACATTGAATGGCAGTAAAATAAACGGTAATTTATCTAATCTTCCTGAAGGTACACCAATCTATTTAGATTATTTAATGCCTACAGAATTAGTATCTAAAGATACCGCAATTATAGATGCTGAAGGAAATTATAGCTTTGACTATTCTGTTGAAAATTTAGGATATTACAGGCTGAGAATTAACAATCAAAATTTTATTAATCTTATTCTAGATGTAAACGAAACTCCCATTATAAATGGTGATGGAACAAATCTAATGGACAGTTATACTGTTGAAGGCTCTAAAGGTTCCCAAGGATTAAAAGAATTTAACATTGAAGTAAAAAAGGATTATTTACTTCAAGACTCCTTAAATAGAGTTTATGAAGCTAATAGAAATGATCCTGACCTTTTCGTTAAAATTCAAACTATATCTATTTCTTCTGAAACAAAACTAAAAGCATATTATATTAATATAATTGACAAGAACCCAGGTTCTTTATTGAGTTTAGCTGCGGTGGAACAATTAGACCCTGAAATTTACTTTGAACAATTTAAAAAAGTAGATGAGGCTTTAGCTAAATCATTACCTGGAACTCCTTACTATACAAACTTCCACAAAAAGGTTGAAGGAATGGTAAAGTTGTTTGTTGGAGAGCCTGCTCCAGAAATTACTTTAGCTGATAAAGATGGAAATCCTATATCATTATCATCATTAAAAGGAAATGTGGTGTTGATTGATTTTTGGGCATCTTGGTGTAGACCCTGCAGAGCTGAAAACCCGAATGTAGTTATGGCTTACGACAAATACCATAGTAAAGGATTTGAAGTATTTAGTGTATCACTTGATGGTATGCCTCAACAACAAAATGCAAAACAAGATTGGTTAACTGCCATAGAAAAAGATGGCTTAAAATGGAAAAGCCATGTAAGTGATTTAAAAGGTTGGCAATCTTCAATTGTCCCTATTTATGGAATTCAAAGCATTCCTTTTACCTTATTAATTGATACTGAAGGAAAAATAATAGGTAAAAATTTAAGGGGTGTTGAATTAGAAAATAAATTAGCTTCAATATTTTAAATAACTTATGATTATAATAGGTATAGCAGGAGGAACAGGTTCTGGGAAAACAACCGTAGTTAATAAAATTGCCAACAGTTTACCAGAAGAAAACGTAACTATTCTTCCTCAAGATGCCTATTACAAAGACAACTGTCAACTTACCTTTGAAGATCGTCAGAAAATAAATTATGACCATCCCAACTCTATTGATTTTGATTTATTATTAAAACATATACAAGATTTAAAAAGAGGGGGAAATGTTGAACAACCTATTTATTCATACACTACCCACTCTAGATCTAACGATTATAAAATTGTTCATCCAAAAGAAATTTTAATTGTAGAAGGAATTTTAGTTTTCACAAACAAAGAACTTCGAGACATGTGTGATATTAAAATATTTGTTCATACAGATGCTGATGACAGATTAATTAGACGAATTAAACGAGACATTACAGAGCGAGGTAGAGATATTGAAGAGGTTTTAACTCGTTATGAAAAAACTTTAAAACCAATGCACAACCAATTTATTGAGCCAACTATGAAATATGCAGACATGATTGTTCCTGTTGGTGGTGAAAACAAAGTGGCTATTGATATTTTAACTTCAATGATTAAAGAGAAAATTGGAAAATAATGCGATCTGTATTTCTATTCATATTAGTTTTTTATTCTTTATTAGGATTTTCTCAAAAAGAAGATTCATACTTTCAACAAGAAGTCAACTATCAAATCAATGTTGAGCTAGATGATCAAAAACATCAATTAAAAGCTTCTGAAACTATAACCTATATTAATAATTCACCAAAAACATTAAACTATATATATTTTCACCTTTGGCCTAATGCCTACAAAAAATATAATTCTGCATTGGGAAATCAAAAATTAGAAGAACATAGCACTTTACTTTATCATGCTCCAGATAGTATCATGGGTTATATTAATGGTTTAGAATTTAAAGTTAATAATGAGCCTTTAGAATGGTATTATGATAAGGAACATGAAGATATTTGTCAAGTTTTTTTATTAGACCCACTGAAGCCAGGAGATACTGTAATTATTAACACTCCCTTTAATGTAAAAATACCTAAAGGCATTTTTTCTAGATTAGGGCATATGGGACAATCCTATCAAATTACTCAATGGTACCCTAAGCCTGCTGTTTATGATAATGATGGCTGGCATCAAATGCCATATTTAGACCAGGGAGAGTTTTACTCGGAATATGGAACTTTTGACGTTTCCATTACTCTCCCAAAAAATTATGTAGTTGGAGCAACCGGTGATTTAATTAACGGTGAAAAGGAAATTGAGTGGCTTAATAACATTGCAAAATTAACTGCTAAAAAGGATTCGTTTGATTACCGAGATATGTCATTTCCAAAATCAAGCAATCAAACTAAAACTCTACATTATCATCAAGAAAAAGTACATGATTTTGCTTGGTTTGCAGATAAACGTTATCATGTTTTAAAAGGTGAAGTAGAACTACCTTATAGTAAACGAAAAGTTACTACTTGGGCAATGTTTACTAATAATGAAGCTGATTTATGGATGAATAGTATAGAATATTTAAATGACGCGACTTACTATTATTCTAAATGGAATGGAGACTACCCATACAATCATGTAACTGCAGTAGACGGAGCTTTATCAGCTGGTGGAGGCATGGAATATCCAAACATTACTGTTATAGGACAATCAGGAAACGATTTCGGTTTAGAAACTGTTATTATGCATGAAGTTGGACACAACTGGTTTTATGGAATACTTGGTTCAAATGAAAGAGCTCACCCTTGGATGGATGAAGGGTTAAATTCCATGAATGAAAATAGATACATAGAAACCAAATATCCTAATAGAAGATTAATAGGTTTAGATTCTGTTGTAGAAAAAAGCCCATTAAAATTATTTGATATTACTCAATATAAGCACAAAGCTAGTTACGAGTTAGCTTATTTATTTAATCAAAGAAGAAACCTTGATCAACCTATTGAATTTGATGCTGCTGAATACACATCTCTTAATTATGGTGGAATTGTTTATTCTAAAACAGCTATAGTTTTTGATTATTTAATGGCTTATTTAGGAGAAGAAGTTTACGATAGATGTATGCAACGTTATTTTAACGAATGGAAGTTTAAACATCCTCAACCGAAAGATTTACAATATATTTTTGAAGATGAAACTGGTAAAGATTTAAAGTGGTTTTTTAATGACTTAATAAAAACTACTAAATCATTAGATTATAAAATTGTTAGAACTAAAAAGGATACATCAAATCCTGAAAATGTTTTAATTAAAGTAAGAAACAGAGGTGTTAATGGCCCCTTTTCTATTTCTGGAGTTACTAAAGCTGGAAAAATTACAACTACCAAATGGTTTGAGTCTATAGATAAGAAAAGTTTTGTGAGCTTCCCTAAAGGAGATTTTTATAAATATCGTATTGATGCTGAATTAAACATCCCTGAAGCTAAACGTAAAAACAATAACTTACAAGTAAAAGGATTACTAAAAAAGACAGAACCTCTAAGATTACAATTAATTGGAAGTGTTGAGAATCCAGATAAAACACAGTTGTTTTTTGCTCCTATTGCTGGTATAAATATGAATGATAAAGGAATGTTAGGAATGGCATTCTATAATTCTACAATCCCATCTAAAAAGTTTGAATATGTTATAGCTCCAATGTATGCATTTAGTTCAGAAAATATAAATGGATATGCAAGTGCATATTACCACATAACACCTAATAATTTATTTCAAGATATTGCCATTGGAGCAACCACATCCTCATTCTCTTATTTAAGGTTTAACACAGAACAACACTCCAAAGGAAGAGATGTTTTAGAGTACTACAAAATTAACCCAACTTTAGAACTTACCTTTAAGAAAAAAAGAGCTCGACAATTTAGTCAAGCTTTTATTAAACTTGAAAACATCAATATCATTGAAGAAAAAGCCAACTATAGCTTAAATATTGAAGGAAAAAATGTTTATGATATAGATATGGAAAACTATTACATAAACAGGCTAATATTAGGCATCAAAAATACTCATCCTATTAACCCATTCACTGCTAATGTTGTTGTTCAACAAGCTACTGATTTTATTAAATTGGACTTAGAAGCAAATTACCATTTTGCATATAAAAAGAATAAAACTGGTTTAGATATCAGAATATTTTTAGGTAGATTTATTCTCAATGACAATACAAATGGACGTTACCATTATAACTTGAGTGGAAACTCTGATTATACCTATGAGCAAATTTTTGTCGCAAGAAACACACCAAATCATTTTTTAAACCAACAAGCAGCCATAACAGATGGAGGTTTTAAAAATTTAACAACGATACGTTCTGGAGATTCTTGGCTGTCCGCGATAAATGTAAAAAGTAATTTATTTACAAGAACCATTAGTATTTATGGCGATTTTGGTTTAATAGGATTTAAAGATCGAGATTTTAACAACAATGAAATTGATGCAGTATCTGATCCCGCATACAACATAGGTTTATCACTTAATATTGTACCTAAAATATTTGAAATATATTTCCCTGTGGTTATGTCAAGCGACTTAAATCAATTGAATTACGGAGAAAAGATTAGATTTACACTCAATTTAAACACATTAAACCCGTTTAAGTTTGCTCGTAATTTTGAAATGTAATAATGAACCAAACTAGAGAAAAAATATATTTTGCTTCAGATTTTCATCTAGGCGCTCCTAATGAAAAAGAAAGTTTGATTAGAGAAAAGAGAATTATTTCTTGGCTTGACCAAATAAAAAATGACGCAAAAGAAATTTACCTTGTTGGAGATATATTTGATTTTTGGTTTGAATACAAAAATGCTATTCCAAAAGGCTTTGTTAGGTTTCAAGGAAAAATTGCAGAACTAACAGATAGTGGTATTCCAATTCATATTTTCACTGGAAATCATGATATGTGGATTTTCGATTATATTCCTAAAGAATTAGGTTGCACATTATACAGAGAGCCTATTATTAAAGAATATGGCAGTAAAAAATTTTACATTGGTCATGGTGATGGATTAGGGCCAGGAGATAACAAGTATAAAATGCTAAAATCAGTTTTTACTAGCAAGGTATGTCAGTGGGCTTTTGCAAGAATACATCCTAATTTAGGAATTGGAATTGCTAATGCATGGAGTAGAAAAAGTAGAAGAACTAATTTGAGTTATGATGAAGTTTTTCACGGAGAAGAAAAAGAACAGTTAATTATATATTGTAAAGATTACATTAAAAAGGATAACTCTATAGATTACTTTATTTTTGGGCATAGGCATTTACCCTTAGAAATAAAAATAAACGAAAAAACTTCCTATTTCAATTTAGGAGAATGGATTAAGCATAACACATACGCTGTTTTTGATGGAGAAAATTTAGAATTGAAAACATTTTAATTATTGCTCCATACTCTTCTTATTATATATTAAATAACCAAAATGGAACAACACGCTCCACGGCTCATCAAACTTGTCGTAAAAATTAGCATTAATTGCTATTGGACCTAATGGAGTCTTATAAACTAGAGCTGCAGAAAAGATAAATTGTTGAACCTGCCATTCTTTACCATAATAGGCCTTGTTTAAATTATCTGGCAAGATTTGCTTAAAAGGCTGAAACAAATAACCTTCAAATCTCAACTGAGTATTTTTAAATATTTGATTAACATTTTTAAGCCCTAAAGCAAAGTAACTATGTGCTCTAAAATTTTCTTGAAATAAAGTTTTACTTTCTGATATAGGCTGAAAAGCTGGAGATGATAATATAGAAGCAGTATAATTATTAAAAAATGGCTGATTACTATATACTCCTTCACCAAAAACTCCAAAATTTACTTTACTATTTCTTAAAAAATATTTGTCATAAGTAATTTTGAATTGAACCCAGTCTAAAATAGTATCAAATTCATCTTTTATTAATGATGTTGATCCTGGTTTATTTTTTTCAGCACCTCTAATAAATTTAGCTCCAAAAGATAAAAAACTTCCTTGGGTTGCATATTGTTTTTCATTTAAAGAATTCCTTTCAAACCTTAATCCAGCCGTAAGGTTTCTAAACCTAGTTAAATCGGTAGTATCAGTTGATAAAAACTGTTTTGTCTGATAATATTTATTTTCTAACTCCCCTACCGTTCCGTCAATTACAACTTTTCCTTTGTATGCAACTGGAAAGGCTAACTCTGATTTCAAATAAAGGTCTTCCTGTATAAGAAAAGACGGTTTTGTATCCTCAAAAAACGTAGTACTACTCTTAAAGTAATCCCATCCATCCTTATTAAAAGTAGTTTTCCAGTATAAAGGAATTTTAAAAGGGAAATCTAAGCGAAATCCTCCCGAAATGGAATTATGCAACTTACCAAAATAAGTTTCAGCCATAATAGACATCGCTGTTCTACCTAAAACATTATACTGCAGACCTATATATGCTTCATTAATAGGCCTTGAAGAGAATACACCACCAAAAGAAACAAACAAATCTTTCTCCTTTTTTGCTTTAAGATTAAGTGTAAACTTATTAGTTTCCGAATTATAAGTTGCTGATGGATATATTGATTTTATCTTATCATCTGAAGAAATTTTAATATACTGAGATTCTAATTTTTCAGCTGTTATAGAGTCATTTTTAATACGAATTGAGTTTCTAATGTATTTTTTTTGACCTTCAGATAATCCAAATATTTTAACATCCTCAAATATTAATTTTGGTAAACTTTTTCTATAAGCATCTCTTTTTTTAGTTAACTCATCTTTATCTACCCTATCTTCTATTCGCTTTAATATTTCAGGAATTTGTTTTAAGGTAGCTTGATATCCAATCTCAATTAACTCTTCGTTTTTATCGAAATCAAACAAAGAGAAATCCGAAGCTTCAGGTTCAATTAAAATAGAGTTTTCATGTGCAATAGAATAATCGGTATTGTCAGATATAATTGCTTTAATTTGAGACACAATATTATCCTCATCTGGTGCTTCAAAATTAGAAGACACATTGCTACCTATCACAAAATTTGGTTTAAATTCAGAATATAAAACATCTGCAGGAAAGTTGTTATATAGTCCACCATCAAACAATAATTTGTCATCATATGGAATTGGCGATAAATAAAACGGGTAAGCCATTGAAGCTCTTACCGCTTTTGCTAAATCACCTTTTTTTAATACCACAGGTTTTTTCGCAATAATATCAGAAGCCACACACCTATATGGAATAAATAATTTATCAAAATCATTTTCAGATTTAGCTGCAGCAGGAGCTAAAAAAGTCATCAATCCATAATCTACTGCTGTTGGTGAAACCAAATTTGTTGGCAATGTTGTTTCTAATAATGTATCAACTTCTACTTTAAAAGTAATCATTGATGGATCTTTATCCTTTTCCCTCAAGTAATATTCATATTTGCTATCAACTCTACCTTCTGCCCAATCTCTAAATTGTTGAGATAAAAACAATTCTTCAATTTCTTTCGGAGAATATCCAGCAGAATATAACCCACCTATCAATGCTCCCATAGATGTTCCTGCAATACAATCTATAGGAATATTATATTCTTCTAAGGCTTTTAAAACACCTATATGTGAAACACCACTTGCACCACCGCCACTAAATACCAAACCAACTTTCTGGGCATGACCTAAATTGGAAAAACCAATAAAGAACATCAGGAATACTATTTTTTGTAGTTGTTTGATAATTTTTTGTTTAAGGATAGAAAATTAAGCCAATTTTTCAATCAAATCAACAAAGTATTGTTTTGCTTTTGTTAAACGAGACCCATACCATGAAAACATTTCTCCATCAACCAATACTACTTTAGCTTCAGGACATGTTTCTTGAAATATTTTAACATGTTTTTCTTTAAAAGGAAATGGCTCAGATGACAGAAAGATTAAGTCAGGATTAATATCTTTAATTTCTTCTTCAGTTAATTCTGGGTAACGAGTTTTATCAGTTAAAGCATTTTTAAATCCGCAACTACTTAACATATCATTAATAAAGGTGTCAGAACCTATAGTCATATATGGTTTTTGCCAAATAAAATACAATACTGTCATAGAATTTTGGGACACTTTTAATGAATCAAAATCTGCTTTTACTTGGTTAATTATTTGTGTAGCTTTTTTAGATGTATTGGTTACTTCACCGATAGCTTCCATCATCTTTAAACTATCATCTAAATTAAAAATATCACTCGTATAAACGGGATATAATTTTTGTAAAACTTCTATTTCAGATTGTGTATTTTCTTCTTTATTAGCAATAATTAAATCGGGTTTTAGCTCTGAAATTTTTTCAAAGTTGACTGTTTTAGTCCCTCCTACTCTAATTTTTGTGTTAAACCATTCTTTTGGGTGAATACAAAATTTAGTAATTCCGACAACTTTATCGTCCAAGCCCAAATCATATAACAATTCAGTTTGTGATGGAACCAAAGAAATAATTCGTTTAGGAGTTGTTGTTAACTCAAATTGATGATTGATTTGGTCAATAATTAACACTTTATAATTAATACTTTTTTAGTGTTTTCTGTAATTTTAAAGGTATCATCAATTCTAAAACCAACAACCCAAATAATTTGATTGTTTTGAATTAATAATTTAGTTTTTTGCTTCGTAATTACATCCATTTTATTATCAATAAAAAAATCGCTGAGCTTCTTTTTCCCTCTCATACCTAATGGCTGAAAAACATCTCCTTCCTCCCAATTTCTTATAATTAGTGGGAATTGAATTTTATCAGCATCTAAATAAGCATACTGAGAAGATGGTTCAATTTTAAAGTCTTTACTAAGATTATATAATTCTGCATCAAAATCATACAACGAGAGTTCTTCAATAGAATTGATTACTAAAGTTTCCTGTTTTTCAATGCCAAGTTTAGTTATAATTAAATATTCTCTATCCTTTACAATTTGATGTGTTTTACTAAAAAACTTCTTACCAGGCTGTTCGCCCAACGAAGCAATAATATCTTGAACATCTGAAGCATTAAAATCGTAATCTTTAATAAAATAATACAAGTAAGTTTGGAGGGGTGATAGCTCTTTAAACTGGGTAATATTTATTAGAATTTTATCTTCCTTTATTTGAGAACACTTCTCAAGCTCGTTATTAATTTTTTCTTCTAAAATCAATTCTAAATCAGCTAAATAAGAAGCTGTTTGATTCAAACTCTCAATTGCATTTGGGTTAATTTTTTCAAGTAAAGGAATTACATCTAAACGAATTCCGTTACGTGTGTATTTATTATCAAAATTAGACAGATCTTCTCTAAAATCTATAATGTTCTCCTGAATAAAAACATCAATTTCTTCTTTAGTAAAATCCAAAAGCGGTCGAATAATATTACCTGATTTATTCTTAATTCCATGCAACCCCGATAAACCTGTCCCTTTAATTAAGTTAATTAGCATAGTTTCTGCCACATCATTTTTATGATGGGCAGTAGCAACAAAGCTGTAACCATTTTCATTAATCAATTCCTCAAACCAATTATATCGTAAATCTCTTGCTGCCATCTGTATAGAAATACCATTTTCTGCAGCATATTTTATTGTATCAAAAGAGTTTTGATAAAAAGGAATGCTATACTTTTCACAAACTGATTTCACCAACTGTTCATCAGCATCAGATTCGGCTCCTCGTAAATTAAAATTACAGTGTGCTACACCAAAATCTAATTTATCAGCAATAAACAATTGCAACATTGCCATAGAGTCTTTTCCACCACTTACCGCCAACAAAACTTTATCAGATTGTTTAAATAGCTCGTTATTTATATAATATGTTTTAAATTTTTCTAGCATTTATTCAGTTAAAACTTCTACCATTGCTTTGGCTTTTAGCAAACACTCTTCATATTCCTTTTCGGGGTCTGAAAGCGCTGTAATTGCTCCACCAACCATATACGAAAGGTAGTTATTTTTTTGGTTATAGGTAATACTTCTAATCACCACATTAAAATCAAAATCTCCATTAACATCAATGTAACCAACCGTTCCGGAATACAAACCACGCTTTGTTGTTTCGTATTCCTCAATTAATTCCATCGCTCGCACTTTAGGTGCTCCCGTCATAGATCCCATTGGAAATGTAGCGTTTAAAATATCATCTAACCTAATGCCATTTTCTATTTTTGCCGAAACAGTAGATATCATTTGATGCACTTGTGGGAAAGTATAAATCTCACACAACTCATCTACATTAACAGATCCCTTCTCAGCGATTTTAGACAAATCGTTTCTTACCAAATCTACTATCATTACATTTTCCGAAAGTTCTTTTGGATCGTTTTTCAATTGTTCTTTTAATGCTTCATCTTCGGCTTCAGTTCCTCCTCTTTTAATTGTCCCTTTTATAGGTTGAGAAATAATTTTATCACCTATTTTTTTTACAAATCGTTCTGGTGAAGCACACAATAAATAATTATCGTTGTGTTTTAAAAAGCAAGAAAATGGTGTTGGCGATTTTTTATTGAGTTTACGATATAAAATAATTGGGTTTATTTCTATATTTTCAGCATAAAATTCTTGGCAAAAATTGATTTCATAAATATCGCCCAATTGAATGTGTTGCTGTAAAGCTGTTACTTTTTCTAAATATGCTTCTTTACTTAAACGAGGGGTAATTTTAATGCTTTGATTTGATTCTGCATCTAATTCTACCTTACCTATTTCAACAAATAATTCAGCTACTTTATTTTCGCAATAAAGTGACGTTTCATAATGAATTGTCACTTCATTTTTTGCTATTTCAAACACCAGATCTGGACTAAAAAAATGCTTTTCAGCAAACTGAATACTGTCTAGATTGTTAGAACTTAATTGTGGCTCTATGTGGTTTTTATAATCGTAACTTACAAAACCAAATTGCCAACCATTTTCTTTTTGTTTTGATGAATTAGCAATAGCTACTAAATTTGCTTCATCATTATTTTTATTGATAAATACTAAGTTTTTTACCGCAATAAAATAATACAATATCTTTTGTTGAAATTGCTCTTTATTATCAATTTTTAACTTTAAGTAGTTGTTAGTATTCATGAATAATTCATCTGCTCCGTAATAATCGCTAGTCCTTCTTCAAAACTACAAGGCAAGTATTCTAAGTCATTAATGGCTTTATCTAAAATAAAACCTGTTTTGGATGGACGTTTGGCCGTTTGATTTAAGCTAGCAGATGATATTTTAGTAATAATAGATTTATCATAACCGTAGAAATCGGCAACAGCATAAACCAAGTCAATTATACTAAAAGTGTCTTTACCAGAAAGATGATAAATACCTTGTGCTTGTTTTTCAGCAATTAACCAGCAGCCCATGGCTAAATCTTCTGCCAATGTTGGCGAACGAAATTGGTCATCAACTATAGTTAATGGATTTCCTTTTTCTAGAGCTTCTTTTGCCCACAACACAATATTGCTTCTGCTCATATTTTCTGCAACACCATAAACAATTATAGTACGAGCTATAGCCCATTTAATGTTGCTTGCCTGCAATAGTTTCTCTGCTTCGTATTTCGATTTTCCATAATAACTTAATGGATTAGGCTCGTCAGTTTCCATATAGGGTCCTTCTTCGCCATCAAAAACAAAATCGGTAGAAAGGTGTATTAAATGTGTATTATGTTTTTCTGAGGCAGCTATCATGTATTTTACTGCATTTACATTTAAATCCCAACACAAATCTTTATTGTCTTCACAAGCATCAACGTTTGTCAATGCTGCAGTATTTATCACAGTATTAGGTGTAAATGCATCAAAAACAGTATTAATTTCCTCTTGATTAGCAATGTCTAAAGATTGGTATTGATAGCCTTCTATATTAGAAACTCTATTTAATCCTTTTGAGGTAGCCAATAATTCAATATCAGGCTTATTTCCTAATAGTTTAATTAGCTTTTGCCCTAGCAAGCCATTACTACCTGTAATTAAAACTCTCACATAATTTATTTTAGTACGTCTTGCTGAGAAGTAAAATCTCTAAAAGCATCAATTTGCTCTAAGGTTCCTAGAACAAAAATTTTCGCTTTTTGCATAATTACAGTATCAGGAGAGGGGTTAATTATATATTCACCTTCAGGAGTTCTAAATCCCACAATATTAGCCCCAGACTTATCTCTAATACCTAATTCTCTAATTGTTTTATTTTTTAATCCATCAGGTAAATTTTCAAAAGTAATTTCTTCAAGGTTTATCGAAATTGTACCTTGCCCCATTACATAATCCATAAATTCTATCACATCAGGTTTAATTACCAAAGAAGCCATATGTGCTCCTCCAATTTTATCTGGCATAATTACATTGTCCGCACCTGCTCTACGTAATTTTTTATCTGAGTTATCTTTAGATGCTCTACTAATAATTAATAAATTAGGATTCATTTCACGTGCAGTTAACACTACAAATAAATTATCTGCGTCCTTTGGCAAAGTTGTTATTAATGAAGTTGCTGTTGCAATTCCAGCTTTTTCTAAATGACTTTCTAAAGTAGCATCCCCTTCAATAAATGGAATGTCGTGTGCTTCTCTTAATAATTCAACTAGATCTTTATCTTGTTCAACAATTACAAATTTTCTTTTATGAGATTTCAATTCTAATGCAGCCTGCTTACCATTTCTACCGTAGCCACAAATAATTGTATGATTAGATATTTTATCCACTTTTTTATTTATTCTTAAATTTTTAAAATATATTTTGTACTCACCATCTAAAATGTAATTAGAAATTGAAGTAACAGCATATACAAATGTACTAAAGCTAAAGATAATCAAAAATGCGGTAAACATTCTTCCTTCTGGAGATAATGGACGAACTTCTCTAAAACCAACTGTAGAAACTGTAATAACAGTCATATATATAGCCTCATTAAGAGAGTAGCCTTCAATTAACCTAAAGCCAGTTACACCAATCATCATTATTATTAACAATAATAATAAGGCAATGTAAACTTTTCGGAAATATTTAAAATTAAATAGTGTGTAGCTTAAACGTCCCAAACTGATTTCCTCTTTTTAAGTTTAAAGTATTCTTTGTGTTCTAAAATAAACGCCATTATCAAATAAATGAAAACTGGCGATCCAAAAGTTAAAAAGGAAAGGTAAATAAAAAACATACGAATACGGCTAGATTTAAGTTGAAGTTTATCGCCCCACCAAGCACAAACACCGAAGGTTTGTTTTTCAAAGTATGATGAAATTTTATTAATCATTGTTGTAGAATTTCACTCCCAATACTGCAATTTAAACATTTTTTTTGAGAACAATAATTATTTTTAAGCTCTAACAATGCTTGACTTTGCATTGCATTGTTCGAAGCCACGTTTAATTCATACCATTTTGTAATAATTGAATTATTTTCAGATTTTATACTTTCTAAGAAATTTAAGGCTTTTTCTAAAAACTTTTCATCCTGTTTTTGCTTTCCGTAAACAAATAAAAATGGAACAACCACATTTATAATTAATGTATTAATCAATATTTTACCCACCTTTTTAGTGCTTGATTTTCCAACTACAACTCCAAATTGATAATGAGTTTTCCAATATTCTGAAGCTGAAACTTTAAATATTTCTTCTATTGCCTTTACCGAAGTTGCATCTAATAATTTTGAAAACAAGCGTGTTTCATTGTTTAATAAATTGGCTAACTGACTAATCCGAATTGTTGGGAAACTTGCGGGTCTTAACCGTAGTAATTTCCATAAACTTTTATCGATTGGTTTTAAACTAAATTTAGCTTTTAAAAATTGATACTCTTTCTTTAATCTAACATAGTAGTCATCTTCAATATCATCTTTTAAAAAACCTGCTTGACCGAAATACAAAGCCTCAATAAATTTCAGTTCGTTATGCTTTTCAGCAATTTTAACTGGGGTATTAATTGCTAATTGTTCAAATGGTAAAGCGTTTACTTTTAGTCCGAAATACTTAAATAAGTATTGATAAAAGGTTTGTTCCCAATCGTTTTTGTTTTGTTTAAGGGTAATTTGAATTTCTTCAGATTTTCGTTCTAAACGTTCAACTGCTAAACGGTTTAACCAAGTGTTTATAGTAAAATTATCAACAGTATTAATTTGTTTTTGACAAGCTACCCAGTCTTTAGAAACTTGTAAGTAGTTATTTTTATCAATTAATTCTGAACTGAGTATTTTTTTTAATTCTAGTGTTGGAATAGGATTATTATTAATATCATAAATTACTTTGTCATCATTAAAAACGACATGCAATACAACATTTTCATAAGCTTTATCATTTTGATGCTTATGAGCTAACCAATCAGATGAATTGATGTGAATTTCAATGTTTCCTGCCCAAGTGGTTGAACCGATTATCACTTTACCATTAAAAAAATCTGGGCCAGCATTAGTATTATGCTGTCCAGAATTTATTATAGTAATTTCTTCGTTATTTGTGGTTAACAAATTTGAAGTATTAAACAACTTATACTTCCATACATAATGAAGGAAATCTTCTTTCACTTCTTATTCGTAGTCTTCAGGATTTGCTATATCATCAGATGCTCTTTTTGCTTGTTTACTTTTCATACTTGCCTTAGCAATATCTTTAGGCGTAGTAGTTTTAGTAATTGTATCAGCAGATAATAAACTTGATTGAATTTGAGTTTGTAAATCGCCCACACTACTTGGAGAATAAGGCATAAAAATAGTATTTACTCCATCTTCAGCTAAACGACTAATTGTATCATAATGTTGAGTCATAAATAGCATGTTCATTACTTCACGACCAGTAACACCGTCCTCCATTGCTCCTCTAACTTCTGCAACAGAATTTTTTAATCCATTTGCAATAGCGACTCTCTGATTAGCAATACCTTCACCTTGTAATTTTTTACTCGTTGCTTCTGCTTCTGCTGCTGCTACAACTTTAATTTTGTCTGCTTCAGCATATTCTTTAGCTGCTTCTTTCATTCGTTTTGCAGCATTAATTTCATTCATTGCATGCTTCACTTTAGCATCAGGATCAATATCTGTAATTAAAGCCTTTACAATGGCAAACCCGTATTCTTCAATAGTCTCAGATAATTCAGTTTGAACAGCTTTAGCAATTTTATCTTTTTCACTAAAAACATCATCCAACAACATATTTGGAACTTCAGAACGAATTGAATCAAATACATAAGATTGAATTTGTCTAGCTGGATTATCAAATTTGTAAAACGATTGTCTTATACCCTCATTACTTTCAACAACATAATATTGTACAGAAACTATCATTCTAACAAAAACATCATCTTTTGTTTTTGTTTCTACCTCTACAGGTAATTCCATTACCCTTAAATTAACAGTACCTGCTTTTTTATCTAAAACAGGAATTTTCAGGTTAAAACCAGAACTAGCAATTCTATGAAATTTACCTAAACGCTCTATTACAACAGCTGTTTTTTGCTTTACAATAAAAAACAAACCGAATGTAAACATCAATCCAAATAAACCTAAAATTATCTTAATAACTATTCCTATTGCCATATCTTAATATTTTTAACCATTAATTAATTTTCTCTAACAAGATACTCATTTCTTTTTGAATTTTCAAAGCTGAATTACGAGCAGCTTCTGCGAAATTTTCATCATTACCAGCGTAAATAATTCCTCGTGAAGAATTAACTAATAAGCCACAATCCTTAGTCATTCCATACTTACAAACCTCACTCAATTCACCCCCTTGCGCACCAACTCCAGGCACTAACAAGAAATTATTTGGCACATGTTTTCTTATTTCAACAAACATTTCAGGACGAGTTGCACCTACTACATACATTAAATTTTCATCCGTCCCCCACTCTTTCGATTTAGTTAAAACTCTTTCAAATAGCTTATCACTTCCATCTGTAAAAAACTGAAAATCATCAGCCCCTTTATTTGACGTTAAAGCTAAAAGTATTACCCATTTATTATCAAACTCTAAAAATGGTTTAACAGAATCTTCTCCCATATATGGAGCAACAGTTACTGAATCAAAATTCATATTATCAAAAAATGCACTGGCATACATTTTAGAAGTGTTCCCAATGTCTCCACGTTTAGCATCTGCTATAGTAAAAATATCATCAGGAATATAATCAACTGTTTTTTGTAATGATTCCCACCCTTTAGCTCCTAAGCTTTCATAAAAAGCTGTATTTGGCTTGTATGCTACACACAAATCTTTAGTAACATCAATAATCTGTTTGTTGAACTCAAAAATTGGATCTTCTTCTTGTAATAAATGTTTAGGAATTTTATTTATGTCAGCATCTAAACCAACACACAAAAACGATTGTTTTTGTTTTATTTGATTGAATAACTCTTGTTTTGTCATTTATATTTATTCTATACCTGCTTGCAATTTTTCTGCATTTTCAGCAATTTTTAATGAATCTACTACTTCATCCAAATCTCCACCAATAATACCATCTAGGTTATAAAGGGTTAATCCAATTCTATGATCAGTAACTCTTCCTTGTGGATAATTATACGTTCTAATTTTAGCTGATCTATCTCCAGTAGATACTTGTGATTTTCTTTCTTTAGCTCTCTCTTGCTCCTTTTTAATCACCTCAGCTTCATACAACCTAGAACGTAATACTTTCATTGCTTTATCATAATTCTTAATCTGAGAACGACCATCTTGGCACTCAACTACAGTATTAGTTGGAATATGAGTTAACCTTACGGCAGATTCTGTTTTATTTACGTGCTGACCACCTGCACCTGAAGACCTAAAAGTATCTTTTCTAATGTCATCTTTTCTAATCTCTATATCAACCTCTTCTGCTTCAGGTAAAACGGCAACTGTTACCGCAGAAGTATGAACCCTTCCTTGAGATTCAGTTTGTGGTACTCGCTGAACACGATGTACTCCAGATTCAAATTTTAACACACCATAAACATTCTCACCTTCAACACTAAACCCTATTTCTTTAAACCCTCCTGCAGTCCCTTCATTTACTGTCATTATATCGATTTTCCAACCTTTTTTCTCCAGATATCTTTGATACATCTTGAATAAATCTCCAACAAAAATACTTGCCTCATCTCCACCAGTACCAGCTCTTATTTCAATAATAACATTCTTACTATCTTCTTCATCTTTAGGAATCAACATTACTTTTATTTCCTCATCCATTTGTTCTTTCTGAGGGAGTAACTCATCCAATTCCATTTTTGCCATATCCACAAACTCTTTATCTGTTTCGTTTGCAATAATTTCTTTAGATGATTCTATATTATCTAATACATCCCTGTACTTTTTATAAACCTCTACTATCTCACCAAGTTCCTTGTACTCTTTATTCAATTTCACATATCTATCCATATCAGATATTACTTCAGGATCAACGATTTGTTCGCTAACCTGATCATATCTAATATTTATTCCTTCTAATTTTTTTAATAAACTACTCATACCTCTTAGTTATAAATAAACTCTCCGTATTCACTTTTTATGGTTAATTGTTTAGCCCCTTCTGATTCAACCCTACCTACAATTTTGGCATCAACGTTAAATGATTTAGAAATAGAAATTATATCTTCTGCAATTTCTTGAGGGACATATAATTCCATACGGTGCCCCATATTAAATACCTTATACATTTCTTTCCAATCAGTACCAGATTGTTCATGTATCATTTTAAATAATGGTGGCACATCAAACATATTGTCTTTTACTATTTGTAAATTTTCTACAAAATGTAAAATTTTAGTTTGAGCTCCTCCACTACAATGAACCATACCATGAATATTCTTTCTGTGTTTATCCAAAATTTGTTTAATAATTGGCGCATAAGTTCTAGTTGGAGATAATACTAGTTTCCCTGCATCGATATCAACTCCATCAACACTATCTGTCAACCCAAAATTTCCTGAGTATACTAAATCGCTTGGGACTGCATTATCATAAGTTTGAGGATATTTTTCAGCAACAGATTTATTAAACACATCGTGTCTTGCAGAAGTTAACCCATTACTTCCCATTCCTCCATTATAATCTGTCTCGTAAGTTGCTTGACCAAAAGATTCTAAACCAACAATAACATCTCCTACAGCAATATTTGCGTTATTAACTACGTCTTCTCTTTTCATTCTACATGTAACAGTAGAATCAACAATAATAGTTCTAACTAAATCTCCAACATCTGCTGTTTCACCACCTGTTGAATAAATACCAATTCCTTGTTCTCTTAAGTCAGCAAGCAATTCTTCTGTACCATTTATAATTGCACCTAATACTTCTCCTGTAATTAAGTTTTTATTTCTTCCAATTGTAGATGATAATAGAATATTATCAACTGCTCCTACACACAACAAATCATCAATATTCATAATTAATGCATCTTGAGCTATTCCTTTCCATACAGAAACATCACCAGTTTCTTTCCAATAAGCATAAGCTAAAGAAGATTTAGTTCCTGCGCCATCGGCATGCATTACAACGCAATGCTTATCACTTCCTGTTAATATATCAGGAATAATTTTACAAAATGCTTTAGGATATAACCCTTTATCAATGTTTTTAATTGCGTTATGCACATCTTCTTTATCGGCAGAGACGCCTCTTTGCATATATCTTTCTGATTGACTCATTTTACTTTTTAAATAGAGCTGTAAAGTTACAATTCTAGTTCGTTTTAGGGTATAAAAAAAGTCCCGAAATAATATTTTCGGGACTTTTATATTATATTTAAAGCTATTGCTCTCCTTCCGTAGGAGCAGGAGTTTTAGGAACGTAATCAGTTCTTAACACTTTAAAGTCAGTACGTCTATTTCGTTGGTGTGCTGCTTCAACTTCTTCTTTAGATTTTAAAGCTTTAATATACTTTTCTGATAAAACAGTACCGTCAGCACCTTTAATTGGCTCATTTTCACCCATACCTTTTGCAGTGATTCTATCTGCTGCAATACCTTTTTCTTTTACAAGGTAATCCACACAAGATTGAGCTCTACGTTGAGATAATTTTTGGTTATAACTAGCAGACCCTCTAAAATCTGTATGAGAACGTAATTGAATAGTAATCTGTGGATTCTCTATTAATATATTATATAAGTAATTAAGAGAATCTTTAGAATTAGGTCTCAAATCAGCTTTATTATAAGCATACTCAATTAATGGTAACTTAATAACAGTATTTTCAACTGGTTGTAATACATATTCATGTACAAAATTTCTAGATTCAGTTAAACCAACTGTAGTTTCTTTCCCTTTTGCATTTAAGTATTTTTGCTTACTTACAACTAAAGAATAAGATGTTTCTTCTTTAATATATCTTTCTGTTCCGTTGATTTCGAATAGATATTCGCCATTTTCATTAGTAATACCTTCTACAGAACTTCCATCAGTACCAACTAATTTAATTTTAGCGTTTACTAATAATTCATCAGTAACCTTATCCTTTACTTTAACTAAAAGTGTAAATAATTTTGGAGGCAAGTAAAATTCCCAAATATCATCTCCACCTTTACCACCTTCTCTACTCGTAGTAAAGAACCCTCTTTCTTGACCAGGTTCAAATACAATACCGAAATCATGAGCAGAAGAATTTAATGGAGCTTTAGCATTTTCTACTCCACTCCATTGATTAACTCCAGCGCTTGCAGCACTAAAAATATCTAGCCCTCCCATACCTTCTCTTCCATTTGAAGAAAAATATAATTCTCCATTTTCTCTAATAAAAGGAAACATTTCATCTCCAGGAGTATTAATTTCAGAACCCAAGTTAGTTGGTTCAGACCAAGTTTTAGCTTTTTTATTATAAGTTACATACCATAAGTCTTTACCACCTTGCCCACCTGGCATATCAGAAGCAAAAACTAAGGTATTATCATCAGCTGAAATTGCAGGATGACCAACAGCAAAAGTATCTGCAGCAATTGGTATAGCTTCAGGTTCACCCCATTTTTGACCAGCTTTCTTAGCCCACATAATACTACAACCCATCACACCTTTTTCTTCAACACCACATCTTGTAAAGAAAATCATATTTCTTTTTTTATTTAAGCATGATGCTCCTTCAGAAGCAGGAGAATTTACTGTCTCATTTAATACAGTTGGCTCACTCCATTTTCCTTTTTTATCTCTTTTAGTAGTATATATATCTGAAAAATTCATCCCTGTCACATCAGAAACTTCAGAACCAGCAGAACCTTGACGAGTTGAAGTAAAATATAGTTCCATATTTTTCTTATCTGCAAATACAGGAGAAAAATCATAATCTTCAGAATTTAATAAAGGCATTGGATTAACGACAGTTCTTGTCGGATTATCTTTCCATTCTTTAGCTAATTCACAAGACTTTATTCCAATATCAGCTCTTTTATCACTTGGATTAGCAGCTTTATACTTTTTATATTCAGTCATAGCCTCCTCGTACTTTCCTTCAGCACGATAAATTTCAGCAACATGAAAAATAGCAATTGGGTCTTCATACAAAGCTTTTATAGCTTTATTATACCAAACTGCCGCTTGTTTGCCATCATTTTTACCATTGTAACATTCTCCTATTTGAAATAAAATTTGAGCTTTAATCTCTTTTTTAGTTTCTTTTGTATAAGCTTTCTTATACATTTCAATAGCCTTGTAATATTTACTTCCGCCAAATGCAACATCCGCCTCTTGCTTGTAATTCTTTTGAGCATTAGCAGATAAGCTAAGCACTGTTACTAAGGCAAATACGCCAATTAATCTAAATATTTTCATATCAAAAAGTTAGTTTATCCTTTGAATAGCCGCTAAAGTAAAAAAATCTTTTCAATAAATCAAAGTATATTTCACAAATAATTCACATAAAAAATCCCTCTAAACATTAAATTTAGAGGGACTAAAATTCGGTTTCTGTAGACCAACTACCTAGTAAACAACAATTCTCTTAGTTTTGGTAATGGCCACAACTCATCATCAATTAATAATTCTAACTTATCAGAATGATATTTTATGACATCAAAATAAGGCTTTACATTATTACAATATGCAAACGCCATTTTTTCCGAATCACTTAATTTATTTGCCTTCCTTCTTTCTTCCAACATCTTTTTAGAATTAACCCTAATCTCATTTAGATGCCCTGAAATTTCTATTAAAATTTCTTGCTGAGAAGAGGCTAATGACTTCAAATTTTTTCCAAAAATATCAGTCAAACCTTTAACATTTGATATAATAGTGTTTTGATACTTTATAGCAGTAGGAATAATGTGGTTTTGAGCTATATCACCCAGAACTCTAGACTCTATTTGCAACTTCATTATATAATTCTCTAATTCAATCTCATATCTTGCATCAAGTTCTACTTCAGATAACACACCCAAATCACCAAATATTTTTTTAGTATTCTTATCTATCATTACTTTAAGCGCACTAGGAGTATCTTTTAAATTAGACAATCCTCTCTTTGCAGCCTCTTTGACCCATTCTTCTCCATAACCATTCCCTTCAAAACGAATATCTTTTGATTCTTTTATGAGTTTTTGAAGCTCTTTTAATATCGCTTCATCCTTTTTAACCCCTTTATTAATTCGAGTATCAACAGATTTTTTAAACTCTTGTAGTTGTTTAGCGACAATAACATTCAAAGCTATCATTGCGCTAGCACAATTTGCTGCAGAACCAACCGCTCTGAATTCAAACTTATTACCTGTAAATGCAAACGGGGAAGTTCTATTTCTATCTGTATTGTCTAATAAAATTTGAGGTATTTTCCCAATACTTAACTTTAATTCAGTTTTATCTTCAGGTGTTAATTTACCAGCTCCAATACTTTTTTCTAAATCATCTAACATTTTTGTTAGTTGAGAACCTATAAATACTGAAATAATAGCTGGAGGAGCCTCATTCGCCCCCAATCTATGATCATTACCTGCAGAAGCAATACTTGCTCTTAAAATATCAGCATTATCATAAATAGCCTTAATTGTATTTACAAAAAATGTTAAAAACCTAAGGTTTGTCTTAGGGTTTTTTCCAGGAGCCAATAAATTCACACCTGTATTTGTTCCTAACGACCAATTATTATGCTTACCTGAACCATTTAATGTTCCATATGGTTTTTCATGCAATAAAACTCGAAAATCATGTTTACGGGCAATCTTTTCCATCAAATCCATTAATAATAAATTGTGGTCGTTTGCCAAGTTAGCTTCCTCAAACATTGGAGCACATTCAAATTGATTAGGTGCCACCTCATTATGACGAGTTGTAACAGGAATCCCAAGCTTATGAGCTTCTATTTCATATTCTTTCATGAAAGCAACTGCTCTATCTGGGATAGAACCAAAATAATGATCATCTAATTGCTGTCCTTTTGCAGGATTATGCCCCACTAAAGCTCTACCTGTCATCATAATGTCAGGCCTTGCATTATATAATGCTTTATCTATTAAAAAATATTCTTGTTCCCAACCTAAACTAGCACTAACTTTAATAATATTTTTATCAAAATACTGACAAACATCTGTTGCAGCATGATCAACTGCTTGCAACGCTTTTAATAAAGGAATTTTAAAATCTAAAGCCTCTCCAGTATAAGCAATAAAAACTGTAGGTATACATAACGTTTTTCCAATAACAAATGCTGGTGAAGTTGGATCCCAAGCAGTATAACCCCTAGCTTCAAATGTATTTCTAATACCACCATTTGGAAAACTAGATGCGTCAGGTTCTTGTTGAACTAAATTTTCTCCATCAAACTTTTCAATAGCTCTACCTCCACTAATCGGGCTAAAGAATGAATCATGTTTTTCAGCTGTTGTTCCTGTTAGAGGCTGAAACCAATGCGTATAATGTGAAGCTCCTTTATTAATAGCCCAATCTTTCATTGATGATGCTACTTGATTAGCCATCTCTCTATCCAACCTTGCTCCTTTATCAATTGAAGCCATAACACTTTGGTAAGCTTCTTTTGGAAGATACTCCCTCATTGTTTCTTGAGAAAAAACATTAGTAGCATAATAATTAGAAGCTTTATCTGAAGGAAATTCAACATGCTTTGGCTGTCTTTCCAATACATCTTCTAAAGCTTTAAATCTAATAGTTGACATTTTTTAAGGTTTAAATTTGATTTTTATATTTTTTAGCAAAAATAGAGATATTCAAGGGGGGTGATTACTATATTTTAACATTTTTTTATTAACAACCCCTAAAAAAATAGTTGAAAACTAGAAACAAAAACTAAAACATAAAAAAAAGCTCTGAAAAACAGAGCTTTTTATTAATACTTTTTCTTAAACTATTCCTCTTAGTCTTCTTCAGAGTCAGAATCCACAATAGTGATTTCAACTCTCATATTTTTTAATTTATCTTTTTCATCTATTGCAACATCTCCCCCAATCTCTCTTTCAATTCTTTCTTTAACTACACCTTGTGAAACAAGATATTTATAAACTGTCCCAGCCCTTCTACCATCAAGTTTTTCAGTATCAGCTTCAGAAGCATCAATATAACCAGAAACAATAATTTTTGCATCTTTATTCTCCTTTAAATAAGTTACCAACTTATCTAATTTAGCCGTACCATCTGCAGGCATAGAAAAAGATTTAGGATCAAAACTAACAACCATACCATTTAAAGACTCACTAGTAGCAGCTGTAGCTAAAGCTTTATTAGTAGCAGTACCTGCTGTTGAACCATCAGTATTAATAATCTTCACATTCTTTGCTTCATTACTCTTTTCACTACTAAAATCTCTTTCAACCGTTTTTGCATTCTGCATACCATCAATCACATCACAATCACATTTACCTGAATTCTCTAATACAGAAACATTATCAATATAGTAATATGCGTTATATATTTGAGGCTTAGTAAAACCTCTAGGCCGTTTCACTTTCTTCAATGTTAACTTCTCATCTGGCGTAAAATTTCCTATAGTTAAATACTCTTCCCCACCTTTTGCTTTATATACTCCACAAATTGGTATCCAATAAAATTGTTGCTCATAAACAGTCAACCTCCGACTCACTATAGCATTATCAAAACTAAGTACCTCAGAATTATTTGCAGTCATTGCTTTATCAGATAAAGCAACACCCAAATAATTACAAGCATATTTTGATAAATCTGCTAAACTAACATGATAAGTAACACAATACTCCTTACCAGCCTCTAACTTTTTTGATAATTTAGTTTGCAAATAACTCCTTGGCTCTTTATTCTTATAACTGAAGGCAACAATTCCTGCGTAACCTTCTTTTTCCATTGGTTTCTCCTCACCATAAGAATTATCTGGTATACCAATATCATAAACCTTTGTTTTAGTAACATATAAATCTGCTTGAACTAAAGTTGGGGATGTCCATGGTCCAGCAGCAGAAATCTGACCCTTACCTTTAACTTTTTTTTCTGTTTGTTTAAAATGTGGATTCTCTACCAAATTAGTTTGAGCAACAAAGCCAAAAGAAACTAATATTAGAGACGCTAATAAAATATTTTTCATAATAATAATTTATGAAGCAAGTTTACAAATTTTATACCGAAATAGAAAAGGATTAAAGATTAATCAATTTAAACAAAAAAGGCCGCCCGAAGGCGACCCTTTTCTTAGTTCACACTCTTACCATAAAAATTGACCGCAATCAATTCCTCTAAGAGCATTCTTTTACCATTGTAAAATGGCGTTATCCATGCGTCTTTTTGCCCAGACTTAATAATCTTTTGTCTTAAAACTTCAGCTTCCCTCATTGTAACAAATGTACCCTGCGTAAACCTTGTTATACCATCTGGATAATCTAAAACCAAAGGCTCCCCATATTGTTTTAAATGATTCCATTTATAGTTTTTAGGAAATCTATATGCTGCTATCTGTACCTTAAACTCTAACCCTTCAGAGCATGAACTTCCCCCCATATCTATTAGCTTACCATATACAGTTTTATCATTCAAATCCTTGCCAACAAACCAAGAAAAATCTTTCATTTCAGTTACACAAGGACCTTTTGTAATAATTGGATCTGGCGAAGTCTCAACTGTATCTTTTATTTCCTGTGTAGTTTTTATCAAATCTTCTTTTTGTTTTTCAGGTAAATCATTAAATACTTTTCTTTGACCAAAAACAAATACGGTAACAAAAGAATCTTCATGCTTACCTTCTTGCTCAATTAAGCCCTGCCTAAATTTTTCGGCATCATCTAAAGTCGCAAATGGTCCGAAGGTGTATCTAGTAATTCCATCTGGATATGTTTTAGCTGTTATTTTACCATACTTTTCAAGATGTTGTAAATTGAAATCATTAGTATCACTCACAGCTGCAATCTCCACTTTGAAACTTAAGCCTGTTATTGATTTATCTGAAGCATTTGACAAATCATCACCTTTTAAATCTAAATCTTTATTTTCAACCAAATCAACAGCGTTATCAATATCAGTTGTGTCATTATCAACAATAGTATCATTACCCGTTAATTTATCGTGAATAGTAGGTTCAACAAAATCAGTCTTCGTATACTCTGAGGCATAATATTGCTTAAACGTTTTTTCAATACCATTATCATTAACAGAAACCTCAACATTTTCACATTCTTCACTTTGTGATTTTAATTTCTCTTTTGCTATCTCAGATGCTAACAAAGTTGAGTAAGGCCCTAAAATGCTTTTTGAACTTCCATCAGGATATTTAACCATATTTATCTTAGCAAGAATTTCTTCATCTACCTTAGTAGAATCTACACAATCTGCACCGACAAAATACTCTACTCCTGCAGCCTTTTCTTCACCTCTTTCATTTAAAATTTTCTCATAAACCATCTCCTCATAACCCTCCTTAGTACTTTCTTTTTTGTATTTCTCAATCTGTGTATCGATCTTACCTTGCAATGGGTCCAGGTCATCTGAAACAGAAACGCCCTCGACATTATCTTTTGAATAAACATTAAAATCATGCTCCACCTGAACATAAGTTGCCAAAGATTCAATATCTATATAGTCAATTTTGGTTTCATATCCCTCAACCTCAATAGCAATTTTATACTTATTACCTGGTGTTAATGCCAACATATATTTCCCACTTGCTGAGTTTGATTTATATTTACCCTCTATTTCCCCTGTTTTATCATTCGAAACCGTAATGTCTGCATCAACTGGCTCCCCATCAGCCTTTGTAACACCTACAACTAAAGCTAATATAGGACGCTTACCAAAATGTCCAGGGGCTACAGAATAAATATCATGCATTCCGTTTTCACTCCTCCCAGAAGTGGAGTAATAACCTGTTTTTGCATCTGCAGAAAGCACATAAAACCTATCATCATCAATAGAGTTAACAGGATAACCAACATTTTCAGGAGCATCCCAACCCTCACTAGCTAAATAAGTATAAAAAATATCATACCCACCCATTGAATTATGTCCTTTAGAACTAAAATACATTGTTTTACCATCAGGATGTATAAAAGGAGCATCATCATCAAACCTAGTATTAATTGTAGAACCTAAATTCATAATTTCACCCCAAGAACCACTTGGCTGCATTGTAGCAGAATATAAATCTCTACCTCCAAAACCACCTTCCCTATCACTAGCAAAATACAACGTTTTGCCATTAGCTGTTAATGTAGCACTACCTTCCCAAGAATCATCTGTATTTACTTCACCCTCCAATTTTTCAGGCTTACCCCACACATCTGCATTTAATCTACTTACATAGATGTCTCCATGATCTTTTTTGTCCTGTTTGTATATAAACAGTGTCTGTCCATCAACTGACAAAGCTATACTTGCATCATGCCCATTAGTATTGATATTTTCACCTATACTTTCAGGTTCCAACCAATCATCTCTCATCTTATAAGACACCATAACATCTTCATAATAAGAACCATCAGAATCAGGTTTCCCCGATGGATCTAATAAACCGCCCTTACTTCGATCTCCACTATATGTGTATATCATCATCGACTCATCAGGAGTAATAACTGGAACATATTCTGAAAACTCTGTATTAATTGGATGGCCAATAGAGACTATTTCAACAGCAACCGAATCCTTTACATATTCTTTAGCATTTTGGCAGTAGATGATATTCTGTCTAGCCAATGCTTTTTGATCTTCAGGAACATCTTCAAAACCTAAATAAGTTTGATAACTCTCTATCGCCTCATCAAATCTCCTATTAACCGCATAAGCTTTCCCTAAGTAAAAATTCACTTCATTAAACTCAACATTCTTCTCTTTAACATCAAGCAGTGTTTTTAAAGCATCACCTCTTTTATTTTTAAAGTAAGTATAGCATATCCCTTTCATTAACTTATAATAAGGATCGTTAGGCTTGTTCGTAGACAATTTTTCAAATATTGAAAGTGCCTTAGGAATATTCTTATTTTCTTCATCTTCGTAATAAAATTCTGCCTTTTCAAGCATCTTTTTTTCATCTTTCGAAGAAATTGTCTCTTGAGAAAACACAGACCCAACAAGCATCGTTATGAACAAAGTAGTTGATAATATTTTATTTACAAACATTTTAAAACCAGATTTATAGATGAAATCGATGCTAAAATATAGGAAAAACAGCATCAGACTTATTAACATTTTTTTCAGTTATCAACGCAGTTATTAACAATTATTAATTTTTTCAACAAAATAAATACACCTGAAATATAACGGCCACTACTAATTACATTGAAATGAAAGCCGACATTCTCAGTCTTCTTTTTAGCATTAATAAATTAAATTTTTCTAGTTATTCTTAGAAAAAGAATCACATATCTAACTTATATTTACCAATCAATTATGAATTATAACAACTTCACATTAAAAAATGGCATTCGTATTATACACAAATTCACAACTAGTGAGGTTGCCCATTGTGGTTTTATTATTAATACTGGCAGTAGAGATGAAAATCTTACCGAAAGCGGAATAACACACTTTATAGAACACGCTATTTTTAAAGGTACAAACAAACGTAAGTCTTATCACATTTTAAATAGAATTGATAATGTTGGTGGAGAAATAAATGCCTACACAACTAAAGAAAATACTAGTATTTATGCCTCTTTTACTAAAAATCATTTTGAAAGAGCTTTAGAATTACTCGCTGATATTGTTTTTAACTCTACCTACCCTGAGACAGAACTTGAAAAAGAAAAGGAAGTAATTATTGACGAGATAAATTCATATCAAGATAGTCCTTACGAGCAAATATATGACGATTTTGAAGATCAAATTTTCAAAAATCATCCGCTTGGAATGAATATTTTAGGAACAGAGAAAAGTGTAAAAACAATAAACAGAGATAAAATATTAGCTTTTATACGAGACAATTATTTAACTAACGAAATTGTTTTTAGCATAGTTGGCAATATTGATTTTAAGAGAATCCAAAAGCTTTGCGAAAAGCACCTTAATGATATACCTGAAAAATCTAAATCTTTAAAAAGAAAAAAATTTGCTAACTACCAATCAGAACAGATATCTCTTGAAAAAGATGTATATCAAACCCATTTCATTTTAGGAAACTTAGCTTATGATGCGCACCATAAAAATAAAAACGGGTTCATTTTACTTAACAATATATTAGGTGGCCCTGCAATGAATAGCAGACTAAATATGGGTATTAGAGAAAAGTATGGCTATACCTATAATATCGAATCTGCATATACTATATTTTCTGATACAGGCTTATTTTATATTTACTTAGGTACAGATCAAAAGCACATTGCAAAGTGTTTAAAACTGGTTAAGCGTGAACTAAAATTATTAAGAGATAAAAAAATATCTACTTCTCAACTACATAAAGCCAAACAACAACTAATTGGACAGATTACATTATCTGAAGAAAACAACTGTAATGTAATGTTAGGAATGGGCAAAAGCTTATTGCTATATAACAAAGTTGAAGAGCTAAAAGAAACTTATGAAAGAATAAATGCAATAACTGAATCTGAACTTCAAAACATTGCTAATGAAATTTTTGATGAAAAGCAGTTAAGCAGTTTAATATTTACAGCAAAAAATTAATTATGGATTTTTTACCCGAAGAAATAGAAAATTATGTTGCTCAAAACAGTGAAAAAGAGCCTCAATTATTAAATGAATTAAACCATGAAACTTGGGAAAAAGTTTTAATCCCCCGAATGCTTTCTGGTCATATTCAGGGGAGAGTATTAAGTATGCTAAGTCACATGATTAGTCCTACCAATGTATTGGAGATAGGTACTTATACTGGTTATTCTGCATTGTGTTTTGCAGAAGGCTTAAAAGATGGAGGAAAAATACACACCATAGATATTAATGAGGAATTAGAAACTATGGTAAACTCTTATATCGAAAAATCTAACCTTAAAGACACTATTACCAACCACATCGGTAATGCAATTGATATAATTCCAAGTTTAAATGAAACTTTTGATTTAGTATTTATTGATGCTGACAAAACTAATTACAGCAATTACTATGATTTAGTTTTTGACAAAGTAAATGCTGGAGGATATATAATTGCCGACAATGTACTTTGGAGTGGAAAAGTAATCGAAGATAAAATAACTCTAGATCCTGATACTATAGCTTTAATTGAGTATTCTGAGAAAATACAAAATGATGACAGGGTACAAAACGTACTTTTTCCGGTTAGAGATGGCTTAATGATTGCTCGAAAAAAATAATTTACTTATTTTTAATAATTCAAATTTAGGACAAATGAAATCATCATTAAGTGCCCTTAGGCTAATTGGTTTACTAGAAGGAATTTCTTACTTAGTTCTTTTAGGAATTGCAATGCCATTAAAATACTATTACGATATGCCTAATGCTGTTAAAATAGTAGGAATGGCTCACGGTATTTTGTTTGTAATGTACTGCATTAATCTACTAATTGTTCACCTAAAATTTAAATGGACAATGGGTATAACCATAGGTGCCTTTATTGCTTCTTTAGTTCCATTTGGCACTTTTTATGCAGATAAAAAGTGGTTCCGAACTGTTTGATTAGCCATTAATAGCTTCTACTTCTTTTACTTCGGGCAACATATTTTTAAGTAAAGATTCTATACCTCCTTTTAATGTAGCTGTAGAAGAAGGACAACCACTACACGAGCCTTTTAAAACCACTTTTACTACTCCATCATCAAAAGAGTCTAGTTCAATTGCTCCACCATCACTTTCTACGGCTGGCTTAATATATTCATCTAATATTTCAGAAATACGTTTTTCAAAATCAGTAAAATCTTTGGTGTTTTTTTCTAATTCAATTTCTTCTTCTTTTTCTTCAACATTCAAAAATTCTTCTCGAATAACTTCCATCCCGTCAGTATTCAAATACCCTGTGATAAACTCTCTAAGCTCCATTACAACATCAGTCCATTCAATAACATCACTTTTAGTAACAGTAACAA
The DNA here is from genome assembly GCA_029210015.1 of Vicingaceae bacterium. Lineage (GTDB taxonomy): Bacteria > Bacteroidota > Bacteroidia > Flavobacteriales_E > Vicingaceae. Next base: position 1,172 of record JARGOE010000001.1, on the reverse strand, counting down.
AATTTCCAGCAATAAAAACTCCATTTATAAAAGGAAAATTAAATAGTTTCTCAGCTAATAATGAAGGTCCTCCCACCCTTTCGTGTGCCAAAATTTCATACGACTTATCATTAGTAACCAACCAACGATTAGCTACAAACTTCATAGTATTAGGGTTAGGAGTGCTTTCCGCATATATTGTGTAAGGTGTTTTTGAATCTTCCATCTTTAAAAATTTTAACAAAGTTAATTAAGAATGAGTATATAGTTGTTTTTTTGTAGCATTAAGTAGTTTTATTTAACTTTATAACATAATTAATTGATTATGAAAAAAATATATGCCCTAATTTTATTTTCGTTAATTGTTACTGTTGAGATAAATGCCCAACTTAACTTTTTTAGAAATGACGCTATCGTTGTATTAGATAATAACAATGATACTCTAAAAAACCCATGGGCAGGAGGGTTAAACTCAGTTCAATTTTCTGAAGTAGATTTAAATCTTGATGCTATTAATGACTTAGTTGTTTTTGATAGATCAGGAAATAGAGTATCTACTTATATTAATGCTGGTACAGCTAATCAAGTTACATACAAACATGACCCTTCTTATTTACAGTTTTTACCAAAAATGTATAATTGGGCTTTATTTAGAGACTTTAATTGTGATGGTAAAATGGACATATACACAGCTTTTAGTGGCGGTGTTAGAATTTACAAAAACACATCAACCGTTTCATTACTATCTTTCACTCTAGAAGATAGTTTAGTTTATTCTAACTTCAACCCCGATTCCATTAATCCAAACATGATACCTATTTACGTTAGCAGTGCAGATATTCCTGCAATTGACGACATAGATAACGATGGTGATTTAGATATTTTAACATTTGATGTTCCTGGGTCTAGAGTTGTTTATCATAAGAACTTAGCAATCGAAAACCACGGAGTATGTGATAGTACATTTTATGAACTAAGAAATAAATGTTGGGGATTTTTTGAAGAAAATGCAACCAGTAGTCACATTGTAATTTATGACACTTGCAGCTTTAATAATGGCAATCCTGAAAACTATAAATATTCTGGAGGAAACAAACACAGTGGTTCTAGTTTGTTTACACTAGATGTTGATGCAAATAATTCCAAAGATCTTGTTCTTGGAGATGTAGCTGCAAACAACTTAACTTTATTAA
>JARGOE010000073.1 GCA_029210015.1 Vicingaceae bacterium | reverse complement strand
CAAGAGATAATGGTGGTTGAAGTTGTTGATGACCTCATGCATCTATAAGCAGGAGTGGTAGTTGTATACCTTACACTAGAAATTCCAACATTACCAACATTATCTTCTTCAGCACAAAATTGAACTACTAGGTTAGATGTTCCATCCCAATCATAATCAGTTATATTAAAAGTGTGCCAGGCATTACTCGCTGCTGTTATATTGTTTGTAGGCCCAAAAACCTGTGTTAAAGATGAAGTGGGAATAAATGAGGTGTTAGTATATTCACTCTGAGAAGAACATCCTATCCATATATTCACATTGTCATATCTGTAACCAGTTGTAGATGTAAAATACAAAGATAAATCTCTTATAGTACCTCCATTATAGCCTAAGGCATTTAATTCAGCTGCAGTATATATGTATTGCATCTTAGTATTGTAATTTGTAGTTGTTGATGTTGAACCATAAAAAGGAGAGTAAGTTGATGATGCGGCAGTATTTGTGCCAGCAATTGCATAAGAAGTAGATCCTGTACAACCACTACTTATTCCACAAAATGCAGGAATAAGTATAGGGTTTGTTGCAATTGGAACAGATTCTCCAATACAAATAGTGGTATCTGTTGGGTTAGTTAAAACTGTTGGACCAACACCAGATACAGTTACTAATACAGAATCTGTTTTAGTACATCCATTAGCTGCAGTAACAGTAGTATAATATGTTGTTGATGTTAAAGGCGATGCAATTGGGTTGAATGAATTACTATTAGTAAGGGTTGCAGGGGGTGTCCAATTATAGGTAAATGGAGCAAATGGTGCTGGTCCATTTGCACTTAATTGAACGGACCCGTTTGCACATATTGTTGCACTTGTTGGGTTTAATGTTAAAGGAAAGTCTGGAGCAATAGTAACGGTAACTTGATCTGAATTATTACAAGTCCCCACTAAATTTCCTGTAACTGTATATGTAGTTGTAGAACCTGGAGTAGCAATAGGGTTAGGACAATTGGTGCAACTTAGTCCAGTGGTTGGACTCCATGTATATGCACCAGCACCAAATCCTTGTAGTTGTGCAGATTGTGCTCCACATATGGTTGTGTCAGGCCCTGCGTATACCCCTGTTCCTATGTCTAAATTAACAGCAAAAGCATTTGTTCCCATTATTGGACAGCCATTATCTTGACCTATAAAAGTAATTACGTTACTTAGTGCACCAGGTTGAATTGTCCAACATAATGTTCCTGTAGTAGGATTACTTCCTGTTTGGGTGAAGGTTGCACCTGGTAAATTTGTTGTTCCATCTTGTACAATTATAACACTATCTCCAGGGTTAGTTGGGTCTTGAAAGACAACGTCAAAACAAAAGCTATCCCCATAACAACCACTAACAGTGTTAGGCCCTGTTTGGGTAGCAGTCCCAGAAAAATTAGCAATAGCATTGGATGCATTTGTTGGTGGTGAATTGGTGCATGATAGAACCATGACTTGGAAATCATGAATTATCGAACCAATTAAATTACCATTATTGTCGTAAGAATTTATCTGTATTGCAACAACATAGTTTCCAATATTTGGCTCGTTAAAAGTAAAGCACCCTGTAAGTGGGTCTAAAACAAAATTAGTTAATGGAGCAGTAAAACTGTAACCAGGTAGGTGTGCAATTGGAGCTTGACCAGCTCCTGCTGGAGGAACCATAGTGAAGTATGTGCTATCTCCTTCTGGATCAGTTGTGGTTAGGCAATAACTAAAGTTTGTGTTTGTACAAGCGTACGGAATTGGTTGTGCAGTTACAGTAGGAGAGTTGTTGCATGGGGCAGTTGAGGTGTACATTGTTGTTGAGGTCGCCATGCTATTTCCAGCTGCTCCTGTTAGATTTGAGGAGGCATCTCTACAACATAAATCATAAGCCATGGTCCATGTATCACAATTAGCTGGAAGTGTAACGGTAGCTTCATAAGTGTATAGCCAGACACCAGGTTGTGTTCCTCCATTACAGTTACTTGTTGCTGAACTACATAATTGATTAACATCTTGAGCAACCCCAACTTGATTAAATGTAGGTATAATAGGGTTTGTTAAAGCACAAGTGTTTGTTAAGCTAAAATTAGCTGAACTCATTGTTGCAGGATGAGTTCCTGGGCATTTTCTAAAAACAGTAAGAGTAAATGTATAAGTAAGTGGGTTGGAAGGATTACAAGAGTATGTAATGTTTGCTCCAGGGATATGAGATGCTCTTACTTTTTCAGTTTTTAAACATAAAACTGTGATTACAATAAGGCTAATTAGGATGTGATAGTTTTTTTTCATGGTGATTAGAAAATAGTATTCCATGAATATAATACAAAATAATAGTTTTTAACAATTTTGTTATAAAACTAAAGGAAAGGACTTTTTTTGTTAAATAAATACTGAGCTCTTAATGTCTGTATTGCAACCTAAGCTTTTAAGCAATCTATAATGTGAAGCTACAGTTTTTGGCCAGCTGGTATATTCGCGATAATGAACACCATATTCCTTAGCAGTTTGTTTAACAATAGGTGCGATTTTTCTGTAATGAATACTACAAATATTAGGGAATAAATGATGTTCAATTTGTGTATTTAATCCGCCTGTCATCCAAGACCCAAACCAACTTGTACTTGCAAAATTTACAGCAGTAGCACATTGGTGTTCAGTATAGGATTGAGATAGTACTCCATTTTTATCTGGCCAATCTTTTGGCATATCTTCTACCATATGACCTAATTGGAATACTAGTGAGAGTGTTAAGCCTAAGCCTGCTTGCATTACTAAAAAACCTACAGGTATACCCCACCAAGGCACATCTAGTAAAAGTGCTGGCCATAAAAAAACATTGGCATAATAGATAATTTTTGCAATTACCAGCTTTGTCATTGCACCCTTTTTAAGAGGTGGTTTTTGATAGATTAAATGCTTCTTTTTCTTTAATTGTTTTAAATCTCTTACTAGTACCCACTCGATAGTAAAGATGGAATATAAAAACCATACATAAATGTGTTGGTATTTATGTATTGGTTTCCATGCAGTACCTTCATGAAATCTTAATATTGGTGCAGGAGTATAATCTCCATCTGCATCAGGTATGCTAGTAAAAGTGTGGTGACACATATTGTGGGTAAAAGCCCAATTTGGAGCGTATGCACCAAAAGCAGTAAATGTTTGTCCTAATAAATTGTTAACCCATTTTTTAGAAGAATATCCGCCATGAATGGCATCATGTCCAACATTAAAGCCAACTAATCCACACATAGAACCAAGTAAAAAAGCTAACCCTAATAAACTCCATCCTGTAAATGGACCAAATAAAATAGTGAAGTAAATTAAAAATAATAAAGACAAGTAAAAGATGGTTTTAATAACCATTTCTGTATTGCAATTTTTTGAAACATTATTTTCTTTAAAATAATTATTCACACGTTGTTTCAACGTTTTTGCAAATTCACCTTCTTTCTGAAATTTTGGTTGTGCTTTAGTCATTGAGCCTTCTGTCATAATAGCTTTTTATCAAAAACAGTTATTCAGCTCCTGAGTAGTTCAAATCTAGTTATTTATTTTGGCATAAACAAAAAGCATTATAAGTTTACTTAGGTTTTTGATTTGTTAGGAGTATGCTATGTTTTTTTTGTTTTTAAAGGAACTTATAATCAATATAATGGTGGGATAATTATAAATAGTGAAGCAGGTGTATCATCTACTTTTTTAGCTTTTGATTTAGAAGGGAAATATAATTTTTGTGAATTATATAATATCAATACGGAGTGGTTTAATTTAGAACGAGAAGACGCATTAGTTTGTTATGCAGCTTTTGGTTTGGGGTATACCTTAAGAAATACAAATAAAGTAGGAGGGGTAGTTACTTTAAATACTGGAATAGGTATGAATGCTATGGTCTATAAGAATTGGGGGTTAAACCTAGAGGCAATGGGTAAGTTTGGCCTGGAGGAGATTTGGAGTACTCCTGCAAATTATCTTCATTATTCTTTTGGTGTTATTTATAAGTTTGATACTAAGAGTACTTGGCACAATGGTGGCTCAAAAAGTAAAAGAAGAAAGTCTGGAGATAATCAGTCAAGAATTAAGCTCTAGTGATTTGGTATAGTTTATTTCTAACTAATATTAGCGCTTAGTAAACTTCTAATTATCCTTTCACTTGTTTTACCATCCCATAAAACTGGTATTTTTCCTTTAGTCCATTTACCATCAAATATTTTTTTCATTGCTGGAGCTAATGCTTCTGGATTAGTTCCTAATAAAGCATTTGTTCCTATCTCACAAGTTTCAGGTCTTTCTGTGTTATCTCTTAAAGTTAAGCATGGGATATGCATCACAGTTGTTTCTTCTGTTATTCCTCCAGAGTCGGTAATAACAGCTTTAGCTTTCTCAACTAAATAATTAAACTCTAAATAACTCATTGGCTCTACCAAATGTAAATTGGTATAATTTATAATGATTTTTTCTAATTTTTTAGCTGTTCTCGGGTGTACTGGGAAAATAATAGGTAAACCTCTACTTAAACGAGCTATTTCTTGTAATAATATGGATAAACTATCTTCTTCGTCAACGTTAGCTGGTCTATGAAGTGTTACCACAAAGTATTCTTTTTCAGATAGCTTTGCACTCTTCCATATTTCGGGTTTTATAAATCGAGCTCTATTTTTTAAGAGGGTGTCAATCATTGTATTTCCTACAAAAAATATTTTTTCATGGTCTACACCTAACTTCTTTAAATTTGAATTTGCTAGTTCTGTTGTTGTAAAGAAAAAATCAGTTATTGAATCAGTTAACATTCTATTAATTTCTTCAGGCATTGTTTGATCTCCAGATCGAATACCTGCTTCTACATGTGCAACTTTTACATTTAATTTTTTTGCAACAATAGAACAAGCCATGGTAGAAGTTACATCACCAACAACTAGGACAAGCTGTGAAGGATTTTGCATTAACTCTTGTTCAAAGCCAACCATAATATTTGCGGTTTGTTTTGCTTGTGAACCACCACCAGCACCTAAATTTACATGAGGTTTAGGTATTTGAAGCTGTTCAAAAAAATCATGACTCATTTTCTTGTCATAATGTTGGCCAGTATGAACGAGACGATAATTAATGGCAATACCTTTCTGTTTTTGAATTTCTATTGCTTCTATGATTGGAGCAATCTTTATAAAGTTTGGTCTTGCGCCTGCTATTATTGTAATTAACATTATTTAATTATTATAAATATTCATTTAGAAAATAACAACACTTTAATTAATTCTTTAAAATCTAACTCTATAATATTAAGATACCATCGCATTGTTTCATATCGTGGTAAATTTAACCCAAAATTATTTTTCCCTTAACTCTTTTCCAATATTATAAAACGTTAGACCAAGAGACTTTAATAATGAACATTTACAGGGTGTGCCGTATCAACAAGCATTCTTATATAAATAAGTCTAACATTTCCTTCTTGCTAGGATAATTAATACTCTATTTAATGGGCCATGATAAACAAACATTGAACCTGCAGAACCTGCAGATGCTTTCCCTTCCTTAACAGCTTTAGTGAAATCTGACAAATTTGATGCACCGCCAAGTGCAACTACTGGGATTGTTACACTTTCAGCAACACTTCTGATCAATTCAATGTCATAACCATTCAATAACCCATCATTATCTATTGAGTTAATTATGATTTCTCCAGCACCTAGACTTTTTTTTCTTAGCATAATCTAAAGGTAAACATCCTCTTGCAGTTCTACCACTATAAGCGAATACTTGGTTTCCTTTTAAAAATCTTTTTTTTACATCTATTGAAACAGTAATTGTAGAACTTCCAAATTCATTAACTGCTTTCTTAACAAAATCGGGGTCTTCAAATGCAAATAATTACTGGCTTAATATAGAAGAGAAAGAGATGCAAGATGGATCAAATATTTGTTGTTATGATTTATTACCTTCGTTTAAATGCTCCCAATACCAATTCACTGCTTCTTTTAATCCTTGTTTTAATTGATGGGTTGGCGCATAACCCAATAAGGTCACTGCTTTTCCTATAGAGGCTAAGGAGTGGGGGATGTCACCTTTTCTCTCTGGGCCATAATTAATTTCTATATCAGCAATTTTTGCATCGTAATTGCTCAAATAATCTTTCAATAAATTTATTAGGGTAGTTAAATCAGCACGTTCACCAACAGCTGTATTAAATACTTGACCAATAGCTTCAGTATTAGAGGTGGTTGCAGCCAAGTGATTCATTTGTATTACGTTTTCAATGTAAGTGAAATCACGAGAATTACTACCATCACCATTAATAACTGGAGATTCACCAGCCATCAATTGCATAGTAAATTTGGGGATGGCTGCTGCATAAGCTCCATTAGGGTCTTGTCTTTTTCCATAAACATTAAAATAGCGTAAGCCAATACATTCCAATCCATAATTTAGACCAAAAACATGAGCATACAATTCATTAATATATTTAGTTACTGCATAAGGTGATAGAGGTTTTCCTATTATTTCTTCTACTTTAGGTAAATTTTTTGAATCACCATAAGTAGATGAGCTAGCTGCATAAATAAAACGTTTTACGTTGGCATCTCTTGCAGCAATCAATACGTTTAAAAAACCATTACAATTAACTTCGTTTGTGGTAATTGGGTCATTTAAACTCCTTGGAACTGAACCTAATGCAGCTTGGTGAAACACGATATCTACACCTTGCATAATTTTATTACAATCAGAAAGATTACGAATATCTCCCTCTATCAAATGGAAATTACTGTTAGTTATAAAATCGGCTATATTTTCTCGTTTTCCAGTAGAGAAATTATCAAAGCAAATTACTGTATTGTTATTTGCTAACATTGACTCACAAAGGTTGGAGCCTATAAATCCTGCACCACCTGTAATTAAAACTTTTTTATCCTTTAACTTCATATTAATTAATTTGAAACGATATTATGATAATTATTACAAGTCTCAATAATTTTGTTTTGCTCATCTTTTGTTAAATCAGCATACAAGGGCAACCTAACTAAGCAGTCGGTAAATCGGTCTGCATTCAACAAAGCTTCTCCTTTATATTTATTGTGATAGTAGGTTGATTGGTGTAAGCTCTGATAATGAAAAACAGCACAAATGCCATTTTCTTTTAAATAGTTGATGAGTTGTTTTCTTTGATTTTTATCCTTACAAACCATATAAAACATATTTCCATTATTAGTGGAATATGATGGTATGTCAGGCAGTTTAATTTCTAACTGTTTAGCAAAATCTTTTAACCCCTCCATATAGTTGGCCCAGATTTCTTTTCGCTTAATTTGTATCTTTTCAATATTATCTAATTGTGCCAGTAAATAAGCTGCTGTAATATCTGATGGTAAAAAAGATGAGCCGGTATCTACCCATCCATATTTATTAATTTCTCCTCTAAAAAATTGAGCTCGATTGGTTCCTTTTTCCCAAATAATTTCTGCTCTATTAATAAATTGTTCATCATTTATAACTAACAAACCTCCTTCGCCTGAGCTAATATTCTTCGTTTCATGAAAAGAAAATGTAGCTAAGTGGCCAATGCTACCTAGTGGTTTGTTTTTGTAATATGAGTCTATTGCTAATGCGGCATCTTCAATAACTAGTAGATTGTATTGATTAGCTAAGCTCATTATTTTATCCATGTCGCAGGCAACACCAGCATAATGAACAGGAACTATGGCTTTTGTTTTGTTGGTGATTAAACTTTTAATTTTATCTGTATCAATATTAGGTTGGTTAGTTTGTGAGTCGGCAAAAACAATTGTAGCTCCTTGTCTAACAAAAGCCAATGCAGTAGATACAAAAGTGTAGGAGGGAACTATAACTTCATCACCTGGTTGAATATTGGCTAAAATAGCACACATTTCTAATGCATCAGTACAAGAACTGGTTAGTAATGCTTTCTTAAAACCATAAGTTTTTTCAAAAAAAGTATTGCATTTTTTTGTAAAACTGCCATTTCCAGCTGTATGGCCAGAACTAATCGCTTGCTCAATGTAAGTTAGTTCGTGTCCTGAAATATATGGTTTATTAAATTTTATCAAAGGTTGCTTTATGTTTATTGTACTATATTAGCATTTTTATATGGCTTCGCCATTGTTAGTCACATGAACTAACAATGGTTAGATATAATGTTTGCTCCTAAAATTGTATAGAAACCAACTATACTGTTGCCAATGTTCTTTTTTTTTTAACAAAAGACATGGGTATATTTACGTTAAATGAAGCGCCTAATGCTGCAACATTTACTACTATTCTATAATTACCTTGCACAAGAACTGCTTGGGCATTTAGTCCAGCAAATGGACCGCGGATAACTTCCACTTCCTCACCTTTATTAAAAGTCGTTCTCATGGTTGGTTCCACTTCCTCAGTACCATTCATTAAAATTTGCAAATTGCTAATCTCTTTTTCTTGAACTATACCCGGTTTTCCTAAAAAACGTAATACTCCAGCAGTACCTTGAGTGTTTAGTGTTTCAAAAACTTCTGTAGGTGTAGTTTTTACAAATACATAGGAGGAAATCAGTGGAGTATGCACCTTTTTTTTTCGGTCACTCCAAATTTTTATGGTCGACACTAATGGCAAGTAAGCATTGTAACCTTTATCGGTCAATCGTTCAAGCACCTTTTTTTCAGCTCTTGGTTTGGTGCGAATGGCATACCAATTTTTTTGAATTCTTGCACTCTCTTTTTTCATTTTGTCTCCTTGCTAATTCAATTAAAATAAGCAAGTTCGTTTGTTTTCATAAGAATCAAATATAACTAGAAGAAGTAAGGATTGTACCTTCAATAATGTTTAAAGAGTCAACAAATGATTGTGAATTACTTTGGGAGAAATTCAATAGTTTAAGTATAATGTAATTCTTTTGTTATTTGCATAAATAACAAAAAAGCCTTAGCTATTGCTAGTGGCTTTTGGTTACCTCTTTTTTTGAATTGAACAATATCTGTTATCTTTTATTTAAGATAACTTTTCTAGTCTCTGTAATTTTTGATGAAATAATTGATATATTATATATACCATTTGGATAGTTTGATAAATCCAATTCTATTCTTTTGTGTTTAGCATTATTATTAATAATTATCTGTCCGAGCGTATTAGTAACAACAATATGAACATCATCAAGATCTATAAAATCTAAATCTATATAAAACATTCCTCTAGATGGGTTAGGGAAAATAGAGAAAGTATTAATAGGTTCAATTTTATTAATGTTTGTTGTAGTATTTTGTAAAGGAGCTTCCCACATTCCTCTTCCGAAAGTCGCAGCTCTAATTTTACTAGAAGCATAATGTATTTCTAACTCACTTATTATTACTGGAGGTAGACCATTATTAAGAAATGTCCAATCTGATAGTGAATTATCTCTATAGTAAACTCCTATATCTGTACCGATATAAAGTGCTTCATTTGTAGAGTTGTCGTCAAATTCAATGCAATTGATTGGGATATTAGGTAGAGATCCTGATATGTTAGTCCAAGTTTGACCTGCATTTATTGTTTTATAAACTTTATCACCAGATAAGAAACCTGAGAAAACAATCCATGCTTTATTAGGGTCTGTAGGTGAAATAGCTATATAAGATATAGCTGCAAGGGGTAAGCCAGCAGAAATATTATTCCAGTTTGTACCACCATTTGTTGTCATATTGATTGTGTTCCAGCTGGATGATGCATAAATATAGTTTGGATTAGATTTAGCTACAGCTAAAGACCAGCATGTAGAAAGTCCAGTAGAGATATCATTCCATGATAATCCGCCATCAATAGATTTACTTACTTCTGGCCCACCATAGAATAGAATTTGAGGATTGGTTGGGTGAATTACCATTGGAGCTTTCCAGTATCCCATGGGTGTTGGTATGGGAGAGAAAGTAGCACCACCATTTGTTGATTTGGCAAAATTACCATATTGATAAGAAGCATAGACATTATTAGCGTTGGTATAGTCAACAATTGCTTCCGTTCCATCTTGATTATATACATAAGACCAAGAATTAGCTCCTCCTGAATACTTAAGTGTTCCACCATCTTGTCTACCACCATATATAATATTAGAGTCTGTTGCGGCAGCTCCCATTCTATAAAATTGTGTTAATCGTAAACCTCCATTCATTGATACTAATGATGGTATTCTTTTATAGACACCTCCATCATTTGCACCAATATAATTAATTCCATCAGGTAAAAAAGTGACAGCATGCTGATCCACAAATGTATTTGAAGTAGTCGTCCATGTGATTGATTCGTTTTGGGTTATTGCTAAAGAAGTACCACCAACAATAATCCTATTAGTATCAACAGGGGAGACTTCTAATACTCCAGTATAGTAGCCTAGATATCCATTTACTTCAGATGAGGTTGGTGCTACTAATGAAGAAAATGAATTTCCGGAGTTTGTGCTTTTATATAAAAAACCAGAATTATTTAATTCAGAGTATAAAACATAAACATTGCTAGGTGCTTTAGGTGTAACAGCTATAGACCCTCTCCAATAGCGATGGTTGGTTGGTGGATTGAAAATTGGAGATCCTGAAACATGATTCCAGCTAGTTCCTCCATCTGTTGATTTGAAAACACTATCATTTACTGCATAAACTATATTTTTATTAGTAGGGTGATAGTCAATGTCTATTATACTTCCACTTTTTGCGAGCGTCCAATTAGCACCTCCATCAATAGTTTTGTAGATACCTTGACTTGTAGCTGCAATCAATGTCGTTGGTGATGAAGTGTTAATAATTAATCTTCTCATGGTGGTAGTTTGGGGTAAGTTCCAAGATAATCCTGTTGGGTTCCAGGTGTTCCCTCCATCGATCGACTTTAGGATTCCCATAGAATAACCAAAAAATGTTTGCCAAGCACTACCCCCCCAGCCATAATTATCTCCAGTTGCTACATAAATCTCATTACTATTTGTAGGATTGATTACAATATCTGCTATATTAATTACAGGCATGTTATTGGATATGTCAGTCCATAAAGCACCTCCATTGGTGGTTTTCCAAACACCACTAGTCGCACCACCTAGCCAGAAAGTATTAGTGTTATTAGGATCAATTACAATGCAATTTACTCTTCCTTGGTAGTTTTCGGGGCCAAGGTAAGTCCATAATCCATTAGATTTTTTTTCTCGTAAAGTAGATTTTTTTTTAGCTTCATTAGCATAGGCTTCCCAAGTAGCAGCAGGATCTGCAAAATAACCAGTAGGGAAAACTCTTTGTTCCATAAAAGCTTCCCAACGTTTAAACTGCCTCCATTCTCCATCTCCACTAAAATCAATTTTTTTATTATCAAAATACTGGTTCATTTCAGATTGAATGTCATAGAAATTTTTTTTGTTTTGGGCAACAAGATCCAAACTACTTAATATTAGTGTTGCGATGAAGAGTTGTTTTATTATAGACATGTTGTAAGTGGTTGATTATTTCAAACTTACGATTATTATCAGTTGATAAAAAAGATTATTAAAAGATAAAAATTATTACAATATGAAACAAAAAAGCCTTAGCTATTGCTAATTCCTTGTTGAAAATACCAGAGGGCCACTGGACCTCCTCCTTTTAATTTCAAATCCCTCTTAGACTTCTTCCAAGATTTGTCGCATAAAAAAAGCTGACATTGCTGTCAGCTTTTTTCGCTCCCCCTCTTGGACTCGAACCAAGGACCCTCTGATTAACAGTCA
>JARGOE010000072.1 GCA_029210015.1 Vicingaceae bacterium | reverse complement strand
CTTTCCTAACTTTGTACTATGAAATATATTGAAAAAGTACTTGAATTTGAACTATTTGAAATTGGGAAATTTACACTTTCAGTTTATAATCTTCTATTAGTAATAATTATATTTTTTGCAGTAAAAGGTATAACACATACTGTTGATACAGTTTTAAAAAAGCGGTTAGCAAATAAGGGAATTGCTGATGAAGGTAGAAGTAGCTCTATTTCCCAAATCGTTAAATATGTAGTTTATATTTTAGGGTTTTTCTTAATGGTTAAAAGTCTTGGAATTAATATAGATTTAATTTTAGGAGTATTTGCTGCATTAGGGTTAGGTATTGGTTTTGCCTTACAAGATGTTTTTAAAGATTTGATTTCAGGTATTATTATTTTGTTTGAAGGAAATGTTTCTGTGGGTGATATCTTAGAGGTTGATGGGCTAACTGGATCTGTTAAGCAAATAAAATTAAGAACATCTTTAATAAGAACTAGAGATGGAATTTTTATGGTGATACCCAATTCAAAAATTGTAAATGAAAATGTGGTGAATTGGAGTACTGACAATCGAATTACACGTTTTAGTATCGATATTGGAGTTGCTTATGGTTCTGATGTTGAGAAAGTGAGAGAGATCTTATTAGATTGTGCTAAAAAAAGTGATATGGTTTCTAAAAGACCAGCACCGGTTGTCTTTTTTAATAACTTTGGAGATTCATCATTAGAGTTTGAATTGAATTTTTGGGTATTAGATACTTGGAATATTGAACCTACTAAGAGTAACATTAGATTTGATATTGACAAATCATTTAGAGAAAATAATATTCAGATTCCATTTCCACAGCGAGTAGTTCATATGGTAAAATAAAAAACCCGATAGAAAGATTTCTATCGGGTTTTTTTATCTATATATAACTCTTAAAAATGCCACAAATCGTGTTCCATTTTAAACAAGTCATCTTTTACTCTATCAGCTTCAAGAAGCAAACCTAACGGTTCAGTTTCTTTATACTCTATAATTTCTCTATCATAAACGTTAGATTCTTTATAGATATAACTGTTGAACATTCTCTTCCAAAAGATGTCTTCAAAAGTTCTACGTTCAGCATCATTTTGTCTGTTAAACACATCATAATTTGCAAAAACATAGCGAGCTTCTGGGAAATAAATCCAAAAGATAGGCTTAATACCCCTTACACTACCATCATCATTTAGTTGGTTTTTAAAAGGGCAAATTCCCATAATTCTAACATCCATTATAGAACGTTCATTGTCAAAAAACCAATCCTCTTTTAAACGGTATTTAACAATGTCTATTGATTCAACTTCACTAAAAGTTGTTGAAGGAATTGTAGGGTCTCCCCATTCATCCTCTAACATAATAGTTAAAGAATCTCCCATTTGTGCAATAGCTTCTGATACTGTTAATGGCACAGTGAACTCATCATCTTGAGTACTGTATGCCGTTAAAGTTTTATCTACAGATACAGATTGCTTTATAACATCAAATAAACTTTTTCTATCGTTTATTGGTGTAATAGGAAAATAAAGCGGATGATTAATTTTTTCTCTAAGATCAATCTCTCTCCATATTCTTTTATGCCACATTACATCAGCTTCTCTAACATGGGTGTAAGGTACAACTCTACGAGTAGGGGTGTTCTCCTTTATCCAAGGTTTATCTAAAACTTTCTGTGCTGTTGCTTCACTAGATGCGAAGATACCAACATAAATCAGCGATAATATTGTCAATCTTATTATTTTCATAATCTTCCTCCTTTTTCTTATGGTTAACTATTAAATTACTTTTAATATAATAGGCGCAAGTTGTCTTGTCGTTCCATCAGGCATTCTAACTTTAACTTTCTCAATAAAGAACTTTTGGTTTCTTTTTGCTTTGCCAATAAGACTTTTACATTGACTATTAAGTTTGTTTCCACTCACTTTATATTCTTGTATAACTCCTGCTTTAGTTGTAGAAAAAACAAAAGAAGATACTGTTACGTTAATGTCAAAATCAAAATTCTCCATTTTTGCAACTACAGTAGAAGCATTCTTAAATTGTACTTTCTTTATTGAAGTAGAACCACTCTTTCCTGCACAAAACGATTTGGGATCTGGTAATCTCTTAACTCTAAATTCAGATTTACCTAAATTAACTTTGTTACCATCATCATCAGTTCCTGTAACAACAATATTTACTTTACCAGGTCTTTTAGGTCTCATTACCCAACCAGCACCTTTAGCACTTAATCCTGGAGCTGAAGCTGTGAATTTAGGCATTGGAGCGGCAATAGAAACAGGGTTATCAACACCAATATAAAATACATTCATTTTATCAGCAGAAATAGCCAAAGAAGGTTTCCCTACTTCAAATGAACTTTCAAAAGGGAAAAGTTTAGGTCCCTTTTTAGTTTTTACCTTAATGATTCCTTTCCAATTATGAACTCCAACACTTTCTTTAATTTTTAAGTATCCTTTTCCACCTTCAACTTTTTCTAATGGATACCATCCACCAGCTTTGTAATCTTCCCACTTACTTCCTTTATTCCCTTTCATTACTTTAGCTTCATCAGTTTCTCCTTTGTAAACAGCAGCGCTATCAAAATCTCCTATGAAAATTTCTGGATCTTGTCTGTCATCATAAGCAGCAGTAAATATTTGTGCCGCAAATGAATCTCCATCCATAACGTAAGCTTTTTTAGCATAAGCAAAACCATCTACTTTATTAAATGATACAGATCCTGCATCAATGTTTTCATAAAGCTTTGCAACAGCTTCTGCTTCAGCACTTCTTACATCAGATTGCATTTTAGATAAGATTGTAACAACAGCAGCTAATGGTACGTGGTAAAAATTACCAGTTTCCCATGTTTCCATAGTTCCATTTACCATTCCAAAATCTTCCGTATCAAGAACAGCTAAAGTCTTTTTCATAAGCTCTTTAGTATCTTTATCTTCAAATAGACCTAATAAGTCAGTTTGGAACTTGTTAATCTTTCCTCTAAGTTCAACAGCACTAAATGGCCCGTCTTTTGGATTAGCCGGTTCAGCAAGACCCATAAGCATAGATGGCATATCATAGTTATCTTTACTTTGAACATTTTTTAAGTTATATAAACTATCAACGGAACCTTCTGGTAATTTGTCAGTTCCACCAACTAAATGTTTTTTTAAGTCGGCAATATGATTATACAATCCATCTGCCATTTTTCCAACCTTATCAGCTTTTTCTTTAAAAGGTATAGCTGCTTTACTTTCTTGTGCAGCGCTTGCAAACGCATTATAATATACTTGTGTCTTATCGGCAAACGTAGATGTAGATGTTTCTATACCTTCATTCACTACAATAAATGCATCCAAAATATCTTTTGATACGTTCATTGCTAAAAGTGCAGTTAATACTAGGTACATCATACCAATCATCTTCTGCCTTGGTGGTAAATCTCCTCCACTCATAATTCAATAGGTTTTAAATTAGTTAAACAAAAAATAATTTTTATGATTTCATTGCAGTTAACATGTTTCCATAGATGTTATTCAACGCACTTAAGTTAGTTGATAACTCAGCAATGTTTTCTTTGTAACGCTTAGTATCTTCAACAGATTCAGACAAGTTAGTCATTAATGCAGTAATACCAGAGTACATTGATTGCATAGTTTCAGCTTGTTGCTGAGAACCGTTCAATTGAGATGCATATGATTCGTTAAGAGCTTCTAAAGTTGAAGCCATTTTTTGCATTTGTTCACCTGTACTTGCACCACTGTTAGCAGCTTCATTTAATACAGCTAAAGATTCAGAAGCTTTTGCATAATCGTCAGCTAATGAACTAACCTTACCTGAAGCATTCTTTAAGCTCTCTGCATATTCGTTTGTTGCTACTGAAGCATCAGAAATTTCAGATAATTTATTTGCGTTAGTACTTAAACTTCTTAATCCAGTACCTAAACTCTCAATTAATTCTGAATCAATTTTAGATTCTTCTAACATGTTATCTAATTGCTCAACAGCAGTACCTTTATTTTCTACTTTATGTCCATGTTCATCATCCATTCCAGCTAATTCTGGGTAAGCTAATGTCCAATCTAAAGGCATATGTGCTGGCTCAAAAGATGATACAGCAAAAATCAATGCCTCAGTACTCAATCCAACAACAAGCATCGGTCCAGCTCCAGGCCAGTGCATAATTTTAAATAATGCTCCAACAATTACTACGGCAGCTCCCATACCATATAAAAGGCCCATAATTGTCTTACCTTTTTTTGTCTCAAATAAAAATTCAATAAATCCCATAATTTTTCAGTTTTAAAAGTTAATATATAGATAGGTATTAATTAATTACATTTTATAAGTTATCATCTTTAGCACGACCTAAATATGTCATTACACATCTAAATCCAACATAACACTTTGCAGTATCTTGGTACTCGTAAGTCCTAGTACTAGTTTGAAGATAATATCCAATATCTTTCCATGATCCTCCTCTAATTACTTTTCTTTTAAGTACTTCAGGATCCTCATCTTTTGCATCGTATAAATAGTCTGGGTTTAAATCATGAGCGAAGTTATATGCAGATTCATCAAAAGCATTACTTGTCCATTCAGAAACATTACCAGCCATACAATATAATCCATAATCATTTGGGTTATAAGAGTTTATTTTCACAGTATGAAAACCTCCATCATCTAAATAGTTACCTCTCATAGGTTTAAAGTTCCCTAAGAAACACCCTCTACTGTTTCTAATATAAGGACCACCCCAAGGATAAGGACTTAAATCTAAGCCTCCTCTTGCTGCATACTCCCATTCTGATTCTGTAGGTAATCTAAAATCATTTACAATTGTACTTCCAATTTCTTGTAAGTAAGAATGTAACAATGAAGTTCTCCAAATACAAAATGCTGTAGCTTGCTTCCATGAAACTCCAACTACTGGATAATCATCATAAGCAGGATGCCAAAAATAATTTTGAGTCATTGGCTCATTAAAAGAATATGTGAAATCATGAATCCATGATAAAGTATCAGGGTAAACATTAATAACATTTCTCATTAAAAATTTAGATCTATCTAAAGAGAATGCATGTCTAGCACCTTCATCACCTAATAAAGCATCTCTATTTTCTCTTTTAGAAGCATTTCTAAAATCAATCCAATAATAGGTGTAGTTAAGCTTACGAGGATCGATTTCTCTCCTTCTTAAAAAACGCTCTCCTGGAGAATAATACATTCCCTCTAAGGCATCTTTAATGTCTGGGTTTTTCAAATCATCATACTTCAACTTAGCATACCAGTCAATGTTTGGTGGATCTATATCCTCGCCATATTCATCAGTCATCAATAAATATGTTTCTTCATCAACCTCTTCACCTAAAATTCTTCTAGCGATAGAATCTCTTACATGAAAAACAAACTGTCTGTATTCATTATTTGAAATTTCAGTTTGATCCATATAAAATGCTTGAACCGAAACTGTTTTTGATTGTGCAGTTAATGCGTAAGGAACATCTTGATCAGATGGTCCCATATTATAACTTCCCATAGGAATGAAAAGCATTCCAAAAGGGTCTGGCTGATACCATTCCTCTCTTCCTTGCACGCCAATTAACTCTCCATTGCCTTTACTACAAGAATAAAGAACCGCAATGGTCAATATAGTCATAAATGTTAATACTCGTTTCATAATTACCTCCTTCTTTTGTTTTTACTCGATTATTTTTCGAGTAAAACCGCTAAATAAACTAGCGGATACTTTTTAATGCAATTTTAAAAATTTATGTATTAAGTTTTTTCTTATAAAAATCTTACTGATTTGTAAACCTCTCTTACAGGTGGTTTAACAATGTTTGTACAATATCTCAACATGAATTCTAAACCTCCACTACTGTGGTCACCTAAAGCTGAGGTGTTAATGTCATAAGACACTCCAAACTTCAGTCCTTTTAATGATGGTGAAACTTTTGTAAAATCAATACCTGCTAAAGCTGCAATTGCATCTTCTATCCTGTAAGAAACGCCAGCCCAAACTAATTTATTGTGCATTGCAATAACTGTAGCGTCTAATTGAGTTGATGCAGCATCAGTTTTCGCTAATATAGATGGCTTAATAATCCATTTCTCATCCTTATTGATATCCCAATCATAACCAGCCATAATATAGTAATGACGTGATTGAGCATAGTTTAGAGCCCCAGCACCACCGCCATCAGCAACATCTTGCAATTCAGTTTGTGGTAAATGTAATGAAGATATACCAACATACATTTTGTTTTTGATATAGTAATATAAACCTAAACCTGCATCAAATGTCATAGCAGAGGTTGTAGCATTTGGAATTGATGGATCTAATGTTGGGTTATCAATCGCAACAAATTCATCTCCATAAGACTTATTAACCATTCCAAATTCTGCTCCAATTCCAAGTGTTCCTGGACCTAACATTAAATGGTATGAATAGGCTAGTTTAGCTACTAAAGTGCTTTCAATCCCTAATTTATCCTGAAACACAGTTAATCCAACACCATGTCTATTTCTTAATAATGCATCAGCACTAAATTGATGTGTCTGTGGTCTTCCATCAAAACCCATCCATTGAGAACGAGATAATAATGTTGCACAAATTCCTCCGTTATTACCTGCTGATCCAGGATTAACACTAAGCTTGTTAAACATGTTTTGCGTCCATTGAGCATCTTGCTGTGAAAACGCTGCAAATCCAGCAAATAGGAAAGCTGTAGAAACAATAAATTTCTTCATACAATTATAATTTTTATCATAAAATTAGTGCATTTCTGCATTCAATAGTCGGCTAAGATAAATAAAAATTTATTTTATCCAAAAACTTTTTCAACTTTTAATTGTTAATTTCTTGTTGATAACCCAAAAAGTTACAACAATTTCTGAAAAGTTTGCCACCATCTATCAGGGACTTCATTATTACATGCGGTTTGATAATCTTCGTAAGAGCATGGAATTAATAAGTGTCTTTCATATTTAATTTTTTTGTGAGAAGGATATGGTACGTCCATCCACCATCGCTCGCTTTTGTCACTTTTGTAAAAAACTACTTCATTTTTACCATCTTGTATATTTACCATATACTTTATGTAGTTCTTCCTAGAGCCAACAGGAAAATCTTTTTTTCTATAATTTACTCCATCAATAAAATACCATATCATTTGTGCAACGCCATGTGCTGTATGTCCATTATTATCTTCCTCAGGATTTAATTCGTAAAAACCTATGGAAGTTAGTTTGTCACTTAATCCTGCATATCTTGTTATTTGACAAGCTTGCTCTCCATAAAAACCGTTAGGAGAAGCATTGGTATTTCCTGGAGCTTCTGACTGGCGAATCGCAGATACATCAAAACTTAATATATCAGCATTTCTAACAATAGGTTCAACCTCTTCAATGTTTTTTTGAACTTGACCAAGTCTGTAGGTGTCAAAAAACAACTTGCTCATTAAGTCATTTTCATCTTTATCTATAAAGTAAGACTGGTAACCAATATTGCTATAATTAAATAAAAAGTTAGGTTGATGAAGAATGATTTTTGTTAAAAAGTTCTGTGAATTTATTTCTTCATCAGGAACTCCTAAATCAAATTTAGAATCAACGGTAACTAAATTTACAGTTTGTTCTAGATTTTTATATGCTAAAAAATTGGCATATGTTAAGTCTTGGCTACCACCAACAAGTATAGGGAGAATATTATTCTTAATTAAATCTTCTAAAATAGAACTAAGAGCAAAGTAAGTGTCTTGGGTTGTAGCCCCAATCTTTAGATTTCCTAAATCAATGATTTTAGAAGGTCCGTTTAAACTTGTTAGACGATATAAATATTTACGTACATTATTAGGAGCTAAAGAACAGCCAAAATTATTAAAGGCATTTCTTTCTTCACCAACACCTATAATAGCTATATTGTAACTGGAGATATCCTGACTCTCGTAAAAATCAATACTATTTGCAAATTGATTTGCTTTGTAATCAAAACTTAAATCTCCTTCATTGAGATTGATAGGGTCAAAAAAATCTGTAAAATCCATATACTTGAATTGCATTTAGCATCCAAATATAAACTTTTACTTTTTCTTTTTCCTTGTTTTTTTCACAGGAGCATTGTCGGTAATAATTTTTTCAACTTGCTCTAAAGTCATAGAGGCTGCATCAGTAGTTTTAGGTAATTCTATTTTGGTTTTGCCTTTAATGATGTTAAATCTTCCCCATCGTGCTTTCTGAACAGAAATACCTTTATCTTCCCAATTATGGATGAACTTGTCAATTTCTTTCTGCTTTTTATCTTCAATTAATTGAACAATGTCTTCGTGTGATAGATTATCGAAATTGTATTTTTTGTTCACATTGATAAACATCCCGTTCCATTTAATGAAAGGGCCAAAGCGGCCAACTCCTTTTTGAACGGGCATATTTTCATATTCATCAATTGGAGCGTCAGCCTGTTGTTTTTCTTTAATTAATTCAATTGCTCTATTTAAATCTATAGAGCCTAAATCTTCTCCTTTTGGAATTGAAACAAACATAGTATCAAATTTCACATAAGGGCCAAATCGTCCTTGAGACACAACAATTTCATGATCTTCAAAATCGCCTAATGTTTTAGGAAACTTAAAAAGTTCTAAAGCTTCTTCTAGTGTGACGTTTCCGATAGTTTGTGTTCCTTGTAGTCCTGCAAATTTTGGTTTTTCTTCATCTTCAGTTTTACCAATTTGTATCATTGGGCCAAACTTTCCAATACGAGCAATAACTGGCCTGCCCGATTCAGGGTCATTCCCTAAAGCTCTTTCTCCACTTGCTCTATCTGCATTTTCTAAGGTGTCTTCAATTTGTTTGTGAAACGGAGTATAAAACTCCTCAATCATTTTGTTCCACTTCTTTTGCCCTTCAGCAATAGCATCAAACTGTTCTTCAACATTTGCAGTAAAACTATAATCTAATACTTTTCCAAAATGTTCTACTAAAAAATCGTTTACCACAATTCCAATATCTGAAGGGAACATTTTTTTACGCTCTACACTATAATTTTCTTTTGCAGTAACATCAGAAATGTTTCCACCTTTTAAAGTTAACGTATTAAAATCTCGTTCTAATCCGTCTCTATCTTCTTTAACTACATAGCCTCTTTTTTGGATAGTAGAAATTGTTGGGGCATAAGTTGAGGGTCTTCCTATTCCTAAAGTTTCTAATTTCTTCACTAAACTAGCTTCAGTATATCTTGCAGGATGATGGGTAAATTTTTCTGTAGCAGTAATATCTTGCATTAATAATTCTTCACCAACAGTTAATGGAGGTAAAATACCATCTTTTTCGTCTGAGTTTTCATCATCTGTAGATTCTAAGTAAACTTTTAAGAATCCTTCAAAAACTAAAACCTCTCCTTTTGCTACAAAATTTTCATTAGCAGTAGAGATATTAATTTTTGCGGTTGTTTTTTCCAGTTTAGCATCACTCATTTGTGACGCAACTGTTCTTTTCCAAATTAAATCATATAAACGAGCTTGCCCAGCATCTCCACTAATATTATGAGCATTCATGTAGGTTGGGCGGATTGCTTCGTGAGCCTCTTGAGCTCCTTTTGATTTAGTGTTATATTTTCTTATTTGAGAATATTCTTCCCCGTAAGATTTTGTAATTTCTTTTTTAGCTGACCCTATTGCATCGTTAGAAAGGTTTACAGAATCAGTTCTCATGTAAGTAATCTTTCCAGCTTCATATAACCTTTGTGCAACGGTCATTGTTTGAGAAACAGAAAAACCTAATTTTCTACTTGCCTCTTGTTGTAATGTTGATGTGGTAAATGGAGCGGCAGGAGATTTTTTTGCAGGTTTAGTTTCTAAGTTGTCAATTGTAAATTTGGCATCTTTACATTTTGCTAAAAAACTCTCAGCTTCTTTTTTTGTGCTAAAACGTTTTGGTAGTTCCGCTTTCATAATAGTGTTTCCACCAACAATAAAATTAGCAACTACTCTATAAGCAGACTCATATTTAAAGTCTAAAATTTCTTTTTCTCGTTCAACAATTAAACGCACCGCTACAGATTGAACTCTACCAGCAGAAAGTGATGGCTTTACTTTTTTCCATAATACTGGAGAAAGTTCATATCCAACTAATCTATCTAAAACTCTACGTGCTTGTTGAGCATCAACTAAATGTTTATTTATTTTTCTAGGGTTTTCTACTGCTTTTAGTATCGCTGATTTGGTAATTTCATGAAAAACAATACGCTTTGTGTTGTTTTCTTTTAATCCCAAAGCTTCTTGTAAGTGCCAAGAAATAGCTTCTCCTTCACGATCCTCATCACTCGCTAACCAAACCATTTCGGCTTTCTTAGCTAACTTTTTTAATTCTGCAACAATCTTCTTTTTATCTGTTGGGATAACATAATCGGGTTCAAACCCATTTTCAATATCAACAGAAATGTTTTTACCAGGTAAGTCTCTGATGTGTCCAAAACTAGACTTTACAGTGAAATCTTTACCAAGAATACCTTCTATTGTTTTTGCTTTAGCGGGTGACTCAACTATTACAAGATTCTTTGCCATAACTAAAATGATTTAGTAGAAAAATTTTTGCAAAGAAATGAAATAAAAAATTGCTTTTCCAAATTTATGTTCAAACACAGTTCCCTATATTATATAATAATATACTTTTTTGAAACATCCAAATTTAACTTTTCTGTCATTTTGTCATTAAGTCTAAAAATTGAGTAATTTTGCTTTTTCAATATATATAGAATGGAAGGTTATAATAAAGTAATAGAAGAAGATAAACAAGGACAGGCAACTGTTATTGAGAATGAAAATGCAGATGGAAGAAAGGTTTATATTGAGAGCTATGGTTGTCAGATGAATTTTTCTGATAGTGAAATTGTTGCTTCAATATTAGTTAAGGATGGATTTTCTACAACCAAAAATTTAGATGAGGCTGATTTAGTTTTTGTAAACACATGCTCTATCAGAGAAAAAGCGGAACAAACGGTTCGTCATCGATTGAAATCTTTTCAAAAAGCTAAGAAGAATAAACCCGAACTACAGATTGGAGTTTTAGGTTGTATGGCAGAACGTTTAAAGTCAAAATTTTTAGAAGAAGAAAAATTAGTTGATATTGTTGTTGGGCCAGATGCATATAGAGATTTACCTAATTTGGTAAAACAAGTAGATGAGGGTAAAAAAGCTGTAAATGTAATTTTATCTAAGGAAGAAACTTATGCAGATATTAGTCCTGTAAGACTGTCAAGTAATGGTGTTTCTGCATTTGTTTCGATTACGAGAGGATGTGATAATATGTGTACTTTTTGTGTTGTTCCTTTTACAAGAGGAAGAGAAAGAAGTAGAAACCCTGAAAGTATTTTAGCAGAAGCTAGAGATTTATATGAAAAGGGTTATAAAGAGGTTACCTTATTAGGACAAAATGTAGATTCTTATTTGTGGTATGGAAAAGAAGGTTTGAAAAAAGATTATAAGAACTTATCTGATGAAGAGAAAGCTAAAAGCATAAATTTTGCTCAATTAATGGAGCAGGTTGCTTTAATTAGTCCGTTGTTAAGAGTACGTTTTTCAACATCTCACCCAAAAGATATTACAGATGAATTTTTAGAAACAATGGCAAAATATGATAATATCTGTAAATATATTCATTTACCTTTTCAGAGTGGGAATACACGAGTATTAGAAAAAATGAATAGGGGTTATACTCGCGAATGGTATATGGGTAGAATTGATAAAATAAAGGAGGTAATGCCTGATTGTGCTATTTCTGCAGATATTATTGCTGGATTTTGTACTGAAACAGAAGAGGAACATAAAGAGACGTTATCTTTAATGGAATATGTAAAGTATGATTTTGCTTATATGTTTAAGTATTCCGAGCGACCAAATACAGCTGCTGCAAATAAATTTGAAGATGATGTTAGTGAAGAAGATAAAAGTAGAAGATTGTCGGAAATAGTTGCTTTGCAGAGAGACCATTCTTACGAAGCAAATAAAAACTACGTAGGAAGAAACTTTGAAATATT
>JARGOE010000071.1 GCA_029210015.1 Vicingaceae bacterium | reverse complement strand
CATTGCTACCAGAATCTCCTCCATTTTACGATAAAGATGCTTTAACTGATAGGCCAGAAAAGTTTTTTGTTTCTGAAATTATTAGGGAAAAAATATTGCTGAATTACAAAAAAGAAATTCCTTATTCTTGTGAGGTTGAGGTAGAATCGTTTAAGGAAGAACCAGAAATTGTTCGAATTAGAGCTGTGATTATGGTTATTCGAGATTCTCAAAAAGGAATTTTAATTGGTCACCAAGGTAAAGGATTGAAAAGGGTTGGTACTGAAGCTCGAAAAGACATGGAACAGTTTTTAAATAAGAAAGTGTTTTTAGAGCTTTATGTAAAAGTGAATAAGGATTGGCGAAATAATGAAAGCCAATTAAAACGATTTGGATACTTAAATCGATAACTTTGTAAACTTATGGGAAATATAGTAGCAATTGTAGGAAGACCAAATGTAGGGAAGTCAACATTATTTAATAGGTTGACAGAAACTCGTAGTGCCATTGTTGATGAAGCAAGTGGTGTTACTAGAGATAGACATTATGGTAAAGTAGAGTGGAATGGTAAGGAGTTTACATTAATTGATACAGGCGGATACGTAAAAGGTTCTGATGATATTTTTGAAGATGAAATTCGCAAGCAGGTTGTCCTAGCAATTGAAGAGTGTGATTTAATCATCTTTATGGTAGATGTTACTTCTGGTATTACTGATTTGGATGAAGCTGTTGCTAGGTTATTAAGAAAATCGAATAAAAAAGTGATTATTGTATCTAATAAAGTAGATAATAGCGAGAGGATAGCAGAATCTAGTGTGTTTTATAGCTTTGGTATTGGTGATGAAATTTTTAGCGTTTCATCACTTAATGGAAGTGGAACAGGAGAAATGCTTGATGAGGTAGTGAATAATTTGGAAGATGTGGATGATGATGATGATGATGATGATGATGGAATTCCTAGGCTTGCTATTGTAGGAAGACCAAATGTTGGTAAATCATCATTATTAAATGCTTTAATTGGAGTGGATAGAAATATTGTAACCAATATTGCAGGAACAACAAGAGACTCAATTACAACTCATTATAATGCTTTTGGTTTTGACTTAAAATTAATTGATACAGCTGGATTAAGAAAGAAAGCGAAGGTTAGCGAAGATATTGAGTTCTACTCTGTAATGAGAGCTGTAAGAACAATTGAAAATGCTGATGTTTGTTTGTTATTAGTTGAAGCTACTGAAGGAATAATGGCTCAGGATATGAATATTTTTAACCTAGCTATTAAGAATAAAAAAGGAGTTGTAATCTTAGTAAATAAATGGGATTTAATTGAAGATAAGGGAACAAATACCGCTAAACAATTTGAGGAACAAATAAGACAGCGTATTGCTCCTTTTACAGATGTGCCTATTGTATTTACTTCTGTTTTAAATAAGCAAAGAATTCATAAAGCATTAGAAGAAGTGGTAAAGGTTCATGAGAATAGAAGAAGAAAAATTTCTACTTCTAAGTTAAATGAAATTATGTTGGAGGTTATTGCGCAAAACCCACCACCTGCTGTTAAGGGGAAATGGATAAAGATAAAGTTTGTAACCCAGCTTCCTACTTACGCACCTACTTTTGCATTTTTTTGTAACTTGCCTCAGTATATTAAAGACCCTTATAAAAGATATTTAGAAAATAAATTAAGAGAGCACTTTGATTTTACTGGTGTTCCGATACAGTTATTTATGAGAAAAAAATAAATGATTATGAAGTTTAAAAGCACACTTATTTTAATTTTTATACTAACGGTTTCTTTAGGTGGATTTTCTCAAGGAAAACCTGCACAACCTGAATTAGAGTCAGGAACAATAGAAAGTCAGTTTGATTATATTATTACAAAATCAACTTCATTTAAAGATTTTCAGTTAATTAGAAAAAAATCTATTCTTAAGGTTAAAAGTAATGCCCTAGATTCTTTAAAAAATATAAGAAAAGAGTTGGTTGAAAGTAATAGTAAAGTTGCAGGTTTAAATCAACAAATTAGTTCATTACAAGCTGAAGTAATAACTTTAAATACAGAAATAGAGACTATATCTGAAGATAAAGATAGTATCAGTTTTTTAGGTAAAAATATGGATAAAACAGCTTATGTTTCCATGATGTGGATTTTGGTGGCGGTTTTATTAATTGCTTTAATCTTTTTTGTGTTTAGGTTTAAAAGTAGTTTTAGTACTATTAAGCAAACTAAATTTGAGTTAGATAAAGTTGAGGGTGAATTTGAGGAGCACAGAAAGAAGTCTTTGAAGAAAGAGCAAGAATTAATGAGGAAGTTGCAAGATGAGATAAATAAAAATACTCACTAAAAAGATAAAATTTAAAAAACAAAAAAGCTCGTTAGAATTTCTAACGAGCTTTTTTTTATAGTCAACAATTTGTAAGTTATTGAATAATTAATTTTTGAGTTTTAACGTTGTTATCAGCGTTAAACTCGATAAAGTATATCCCTGAAGATAATTGTCTTTGCTCATCAATGTTTAGCGTGTATTTCCCTGAGTTAAATGTTTCTCCATTGATGATGTTGGTTACTGTTTGCCCTAGAGCATTTTTAACCACTATGGTTAGGTTTTGAACATCACTCAATAGATTGAAAGAGATTTTTGCCCCAGCATTTGTTGGGTTAGGATAAACACTAAAACTAGCAACACTATAAAATTCGTTGTCAATTCCTACTGCTCCTCCACCAATATTTATATCATCTAAGTAAACATCATTTCCTCCTCCTGATTGGAATTGAAATTTAAACCTAACATTAGTAGCGTTTCCAATAGAAGTTAAATCAAGTGATTTTTCAATCCATTCAGAAGATGTAGGAACAAATAAAGTTGGGTGATTAGGAGCTGTAACTAGATTTGCAGTTGTTAGAGGTAGTTTTAATAACCAAGAAGCTCCACAATTTGTAGAATAATATACTAACATTCTATCAGTATCTGTTGATGTTTTCTTAGCAAAAGCAACCTTAAACTTCAATGTTTTAGAACTTGCAGAAGAGATATCATAAGAAGGGCTGATTAATTCATCAACTTCATTAATGTTACTTGTGAAATAATTTCTAACTCTAACAGATCTAGATCCAGTAGCTGAGGCAACATTGTTATTTCCCCATGTTTGACTGCCTGTTTCCATGTTTTCTACTCTCCAGTCATTTCCAAATTGTGTTTGATTTTCAAATCCGTCAATAATAGGCCCAATGTAATCAGCAGTTAATGAACTAACAGTAATAATATTGGTTTTAGTTATTGTGCCAGGGCCAGTAGAAGTAGATGGTTGATGTGTTACACTATAAACCCCAGCATTGTTGTAAGTAATAGAAGGGTTAGCTATGCTAGAACTTGAAGGTGTTCCCCCAGTAAAAGTCCAATTCCATGCAGTTGGTGTTGCATTGTATGATTGATCAGTAAATGAAACAGCGTCACCTTCACAAATATATTGTTTGTTATAGCTAAATTCTGCAACTGGAGCACATGTAACCGGGCCATATGGATCGTTAGTCCCTGTTGCATTTAGATTTGAGGTTGTCCATAATGTGTTTCTACTTCCCCAGCTATTATTTAGCGCAGTGTGCATTCTGCTTTTTTGTCCATTTGTGAACATCCTTCTACAAGGTGCATAGTCCATATAGTTTTGGACATTATCAAGTGTTCCGCATGTAATAGAAGACGTGTTACAACCTGTGTTTCCTATTGTGTTTGGAGTGTCGCCAACACCATCATCACTACTGCAATTCCCCGCTAATGCTGGTGTATTTGAGCTTCCCCAAGTGTGAGGTAGGTTTAAATAGTGGCCAACTTCATGAGTAACAGAGTTGTTCAATTGAGCAGAACGAATTACAATACCTTCAGCACTTTGACTTGGAGCATATCCAGGGTAGTATGAGTATCCGCCTGCACCATTGGATAATGTTTGAACCACCCATATATTCAAATATTTTGTAGTATTCCAATTTACTAAGCTTTTAACATTTTCACCGGCTGTATATGTAAGAGTAGAAACGGTTCTAGTTATACCTTCTGTGCAATTTCCATTTGGGTCTTTGTGAGCTAACCTAAATTGTATTTGGCAATCAGACGCTATTCCTGTAAATGATGGAACAACTTGTGAAACATCCAAGTTTAATTTTTGAAAATCATCATTTAAATTTTGCATTGATGCTTCTATTTGAGATTTAGAAACATTTTCTGGGCCATTGTTGTGTATAATATGATAAACAACTGGAATAGTAAAAAGAATAGGACCTGTTTTATTAGTCGTCATTTTCTTTTCATTTTCAATAGCTAATTTGTTATGAGCCTCAAAAACTTTAATCAAATTTGGATCTTCAGCTAGCCTTTGGTTGTTTATTTGAGCAGTTCCACAATTGAGTATGTCGGTTTCTGTTATGCCAGTTTGAGCTGAAGATGTTATTGAAAGTAATAAAGTAGCAGCTAAAAGGGAGAAAAATTTCATAAAATTGTTTAGTTAGTAGGTAAAGTTAACTAAAAATTAATTGCCTGTATAGACAATTAATAAACGGTAGTAAAAAGATTGTTTAAGGCTAATTTTTACTAAAACATCATATAATCTTCCGGATTTATCGGAATGCCATTATACCATAGTTCAAAATGAAGGTGAGGCCCTGTGGATAGTTCTCCAGAATTTCCGATAATTGCAACTACTTCTCCCGCTTTAACATGGTCGCCCACTTTTTTGTGCAAAACAGAATTGTGTTTGTAAATGGAAACAATATTGTCTGCATGTTGTAATTGTATAACGTAACCTGTTTCTGCAGTCCATTCAGCAAAAATAACTGTACCGTCTAATGTAGCTTTTATAGCTTCGTTTTTGGGGGCAACTACATCAATTCCAAAGTGCTGCTTTTTAATATTAAACCTATTTGTTACACTTCCTTTTAATGGGTGAAAAAAGATAAAATTACTTATGTTTCCAGGGTTGTTACCTGCAGCATTAAATAGGTTGTATTTTTCCTCAGTTTCAATCATGTTCCTTAAAAGAGAATCTTCCTCTACAGGTTCGTTCGTTATGTTCTTATAGTTTACAGAACTGTCGATTATAGATTCTTCATCAAACTCAATTGGGTTGCCTTGAATAATGTGTTTAAGGTTGTCGAGATATAAATTGTTGTGAGTCAAAGCTAATTCCATCGAATCACTTTTGATATAGTTTTCCACCCCTTGCTTTCTTATGGAAACATTAGCATAACCAGGAATGAATTCTCGAAGTGGGGTAAAAGCAATAAGAAGAATTACTAATAAAATTAATATTAAAGAGCTTAATCCTAACACCACAAAAACATTTAAGCGAGATAATCTTAATGAGACTTTTTCTTCAAAAGAATCATCATTTAAAATTACCAAGCGATACTTATTTTTTAAGCGCTGAAATTTTTTTGGTTTCTCTTTAAATTCGTTCATAATTCATTTGTGATTACAAATATACCGAAAGCTTCATAATATTGTAATAATCAGATTTTGTAAAAAATGTTAATTTATTGACTGCCTCGCTAAAATCAATACTTTCATTGGTGTTTTACTTTATTATTTATAACTAATAAGTATTTTAGCAGATTATTTATACTAAAGTTGCTATTACATAGTTTATTTAGCGATTCAAGACAATTTGAACCTTAGAAATAAAATAATACTCATAGGGTTAACACTTTTTTTAGTAGTGTTGAGTGGCTGTTCGCGTAAAAAAAGTCGATTTACGAGTAGGGCATATCATAATACTACTACGCGTTATAATTACTTTTTTAACGCAAGGGAAATTAAAAGAGAAACAGAGCGAGCGCTCTATGATCAGCATAAAGATGATTTTTCAGAAGTACTTCCATTATTTATTTATCCTTCGGAAGATCAGGCAAAAGCTCTTTATCCTGATATGGATAAAATTATTGAGAAAACTTCTACTGCAATTGATAGGCACTCAATGTATCTTAGGAAAAAGGAGCATAATAGATGGATAGATGATTGTTATATGTTAATGGGGATAGCTCGTTTCTATAAGCAAGAATATTTTGTTGGAGAAGAAGTCTTTGAATACATCGCAAAAGCATATAAAAAACAAGACGAACGCTTTTCAGGTTTGATATGGTTGGCTAGAACTCATATTGAGCTAGGTAATATGAATAAAGCGGAATCATACCTTACATTGATTGATGAACAAGGAGTTCCTAAACAATATAGTAGTGATTTTAATGCTTTGTATGCTGATTATTATATCAAAAAGAGGAATATAGATGATGCGGTTAATCGATTAGAAAAAGCATTAGAGACAACAAAAAACAAACAAAAAAAAACACGTTATAACTATGTGTTAGCTCAGCTTTGGTTAAAGAAAAAAGAATATGGAAAAGCTTCTGATTTGTTTACTCAGGTTATTAAGTTGAAACCTCGATACGATATGCTTTTTAATGCTAAAATTAGTAGAGCTATGTCGTTCGAGCCTGGTTCTGAGAAGGGGGGGGATATTAAAAAGATGTTAACCAAAATGGTTAAGGATGGTAAAAATGAAGAGTTTTTAGACCAAATTTATTATGCTTTAGCTGATATTGCTTTTAAAGAAAGTGATGAGCCTTTAGGTATTGAATATTTGCAAAAATCTGCAGCTGCAAGTGTTTCTAATAACAAGCAAAAGGCGCTTTCGTATTTAAGGCTAGGAGAGATATTTTATATGAAACCGAATTATGTTAGTTCTCAGGCTTACTATGATAGCTGTTTAACAGTTCTTCCAGAAGATTATGATCGTTATGAATCTATCTATAATAGAAGTAAGGCATTAAATACTTTGGTAGAGAATATCATGATAGTAGAAAAAGAAGATAGTTTGCAAAGAATGGTTTCTGATGTTGGGTATAGAAAAGAGGTGATAGATGAATTGATTGAAAAAGCTAAAAGAGAGGAGGCTGAGAGATTAGCTGAAGAGGCTGAATTTAATTCCTTGGATAATAATTCTAGTCCTAACAATATAAACGCCAATTTAAACAATGCTGGTAACTGGTATTTTTATAATCAAACTACCCTTGGTTTTGGCTTTACAGATTTTAAGAAAAATTGGGGGAATAGAAAGTTGGAGGATCATTGGCGTAGAAGCAATAAGGAAACTATTGTAACTTTTGATGATGATTTTATGGACGCAGATTCAGTTAAAACAGATAGTACTGGAGCTAAAATAAATCCAAGAACAACCGAGGAGTATTATTTAAGATTTTTACCCCTTACTGATTCTTCTTTAAGTGTGTCACACAACAGTATTATTGAGGCACTCTATAAGATGGGCAATTTATATCGTGAAGATTTTCAAGATTATAAACATGCCACTAAGTCTTTTGAAGATTTAGTAAGTAGATATGATACTTGTAGGTATAAGTTGCCATCTTGGTATAATTTATATCGAATCAGCTTGTTGACAGATAATGATGTCATGAAAGCAAAATATAAAAAGCTGATTCTGGATGAATATCCTGATAGTGAATACGCTAGAATAATTCAAGATCCTACTTATAATAAGGTTACCAGAGAGAATCGAAAAAGAGTTGATAATTATTACAGTATAGTTTTTGATCTATATCGAGATTGGAAGTATGAAAAGGTGTTGACTCGTTGTCGGAAGGCTAAAACTATCTTTGCAGACAATCATATTTTAGATAAATTTGATTTGTTAGCTGCAATGGCTATAGGTCATGTGGAACCTTTAGATTCATTTAAGTTAGCTTTAAATAATATTTTAATTAATCACCCTGGTACAGAATCAAGTAAAGAAGCTCAGCGTATATTAGATTTAATAAAGAAGGGCGTTAAGGTGGGAGTTGATGGTGGTTCTCAAAGTTCTTCGGTACCTTATAAACATCAGTTTAATACCGAATTTCATTTAGTTGTGGTTGTGCCTGGTACGGATAAAAAATCTAATAAATACAAGGTTGACATTTCTAATTTTAACAGAAAGTATTATAGTGCTAAAGTCTTAAATGTTAGTAATATTTTTATTGACCCAACCCAGCAAATAATTATTGTTAAAAAAATGCAGGGGTATGATGAGGCTATAGATTATTATAAATCATTTATTTTGAATAAAGATAATCTTGCCGATCTTCTTGGTAAAAAATATCAGGTATTCTTAATTTCTAAAGAGAACTTTGTTCTTTTTTATAAAAACAAAGATGTAAAAGGGTATCTCGAATTTTTCAAGAAAAACTTTGAGGTAGAAAAATAGACTCAAAATGACTATATTTGCTAACAATTAGTTGTAAATGTTTAAGAAAAAATCAAATCAGATGGCACGAAATAATGAAGTAGAAAGTCCGGCAATAAATATTATTAGAAAAGGAACAGAGATTAAAGGAGATGTTGCTTGTACTGGAGATATTAGAATTGATGGAATATTAAATGGAAATCTTCGCTCAGAAGGAAAGGTTGTTGTTGGACCACAAGGAATTATTGAAGGAGAGATTATCTGTAAGAATGCTGATGTTTCTGGAACTATAAAAGCTACTTTGGGTGTTAAAGAGCTATTGCAATTAAAGGCTACTGCAAATATCCTTGGAGATATTAATACCAATAAATTATCAATTGAACCTGGAGCTACTTTTACTGGTTCTTGTAATATGGGAACTGTAGTTAGCGGAATTAAAAATGAAGAAAAACAAGAAGTCTTCAAACAAGCACAAACAGCCTAAAAATTTTTTAAAATTAACTGGGATTGCTGCTCAGATGGGAATTACCATATTTACTGGTGCCTACTTTGGTAAATGGCTAGATGAAAAGTATCCAAGCGACAAAAATTGGTTTACTATTGGGTTTACTCTTTTGTCAGTTGCTATTTCTCTTTTTAATGTATTGCGTCAAGTAAACAAAATCAATAGTAAGGATGATTAAATCAAGTATTAAGTTTATTGGCTTGTTAGGTTTGTCAATGCTGCTTGTTTTTGGAATACACTTGTTTGTTTTAAAGTTCTTGGGGTTTTCTTTGTTTGATAATAAAATTATAGCGGCTTATTTTTTTAACTTTATATTGGCTGTTGTAATAGTTTTAATTCTTACTCTTTTGCAAAATAAAGCCGCAGGGTTATTAGGCTTTGTTTTTATGGCAGGAAGTCTTTTTAAATTTCTTTTATATTTTATATTTTTCAATTCATCTTTTAAGGAAGATGGAGATATAAGTCGGTTAGAATTTGCTTCATTTTTTATTCCCTACTCAACTGCTCTAATTATCGAAGTTGTTTTCTTGAGTAAAACCCTTAATAAATAAGGCTTCTGGAAGGTGTTTTTAGTGCCTTTAAAAATAGTGAAAATAAAACCTTATTTTCTTTCTTGAATTTAATATAAAATCTTACGTTTGCACCGAATTTAAAACACCCTTTTTTGACGAAGAATATGCAGTTAAAAATTACTATAAAAACATTACTATTATTAATGTTAATTAGTCCGTTTGCATTGTTTGCAAATCATCACGAAGATAAAGCGGAGCATAATGAAGAAGAAGTTGCTCATCATGAAGAAGTTGTTGTTGAATTAACTGAGGCAGAGAAAAAAGCGGCAAAAAGAAAGGCTTACATCAAGCATCACTTACAGGATTCTTACGATTTTACAATATGGCAAGCTAAAGGGATAGGTTTTCCGTTACCAGTAATTTTATGGGATGAAGGGTTGCATTTATTTTCTTCATCTAAATTTCACCATGGCGAAACTGTTGCAGAATCTAAAGGTAATTTTTATAAATTATATCACGGTAAAATATACAAAACCGATGCTGAGGGAACAATTAGTTATGATGAGCACCATCACCCAACAAATGCAAAACCATTAGATTTTTCGATTACTAAAAATGTTTTAACCATAATGTTAGTAGGGTTGCTTATCTTTTTTGTCTTTAAAAGATTTGCAAAATCGTATAGCAATAATTTAGTGCCTCGTAAAGGTGGTAAGTTTTTGGAGCCATTAGTGTTATTTGTTAGAGATGAGATAGCAATTCCAAATATTGGTAAAAAACACTATAGAAAGTATATGAGTTATTTATTAACTGTATTCTTTTTTATATGGTTTTTAAATTTAGCGGGGATGACACCATTAGGAATTGGAGTAACAAACAATATCGCTGTAACTTTTGGTTTAGCATTAATAACATTTTTAATTACTCAATTTACTTCTAAAAAAGATTATTGGGGGCACATTTTCTGGATGCCAGGAGTTCCTGTACCAATGAAATTTGTGTTAGCACCGATTGAATTATTAGGTGTGTTTATTAAACCTTTTGCATTAATGATTCGTTTGTATGCGAACATGACTGCAGGGCATATTGTATTAATGAGTTTAATAGGTCTATTATATGTATTTACAAATTGGTTTGCAAAAGGAGCTTTCCTTGGGTTGACTTTGTTTTTATCTATTATAGAGCTTTTAGTTGCCTTTTTACAGGCATATATATTCACCATGTTAACCGCTCTTTATTTTGGAGGAGCAGTTGCTGAACATGATGATCATTAAATTGTAATTTATTAACCAAGTTTGCTAAATAAGCAAGCTATAAATTTTTTATTATGGAAATTCCAGCTATTGTAGGTGCAGGATTGGTAGTAATCGGAGCAGGTATCGGTATCGGTAGAATTGGTGGTTCAGCAATGGACGCTATTGCTCGTCAACCAGAAGCAACTAACAAAATTCAAACAGCGATGTTGATTGCAGCAGCGTTAATTGAAGGTATCGGATTTGCTGCATTATTTGCAGTTTAAAAACCAATTTTAAGAAAAGTTGTAGCGGTTGGCTACAACTTTTCTTTAATTAAAAGATTTAAAAAAAAGATATGGAACAGTTATTAAATGATTTTTCAGTAGGATTGTTTTTTTGGCAAACAATTTTATTTGTTGTCTTATTATTCTTATTAAGAAAATTTGCATGGAAACCGATTTTAAATGCGGTTAATGAAAGAGAAGATTCTATTAAAAGTGCGTTAGATTCTGCTGAAGATGCTAAACGTGAAATGGCTAAGTTAAAATCTACAAATGAAGATTTATTAAACGAAGCTAGAGGAGAGAGAGATGCTATGCTGAAAGATGCTAGAGATATGAAAGACAAAATTGTTGCTGAAGCTAAAGTAACGGCTAATGAACAAGCTGATAGAATTGTTGCTGAAGCAAGAGAGAGTATTCAACATGAAAAAATGGCTGCAATTACTGAGTTGAAAAACCAAGTTGCCATATTATCTATTGAGATTGCTGAAAAAATATTAAAAGAGGAATTGTCTTCTGCTGATAAGCAAAAAACAATTATTGATAATGTAGTTAAAGACATTAACTTAAATTAATTTTTGATGAGAGACATTAAAGTTGCTTCAAGGTACGCTAAATCTCTTTTAGGAATTGCTATTGAGCAAAATAAGTTAGAAGAGTTGTATAGTGATATGCAATTAATAAATAGTGTGTGTATTAATAATAGGGAATTGGTTTTATTACTAAAAAGCCCTATTGTAAAATCAGATAAAAAACAAACAGTTGTTACTGAGGTTTTTGGCAAACAAGTGTCAAAAATTTCTAACACTTTTATCAGTTTGATTCTTTCTAAAAAGAGAGAGTCAATTTTAGCAGATATTGCTGTTGCATTTATTGATGCTTATAAAGTTTACAATAATATTATTACAGCACATGTAACATCAGCCGTTGAATTATCTAAATCCCAAAAAGAAGGCATAATAAAAGTGCTTAAATCAGAAGGGAAGGACAAAGTAGAGTTAATTGAAGTTGTAAATCCAGAGATTATAGGAGGGATGATTTTAAGAGTAGGAGATAAACAAGTTGATGAAAGTATTAAAAGAAAACTAGTAAACCTTGAAATGGAGTTTGATGACAACCCATATGTAAAGGAATTTTAATAAAAATATAACGCATAAAACAAATAAAAATGGCCGAAGTAAAACCCGCAGAAGTATCAGCTATATTAAGACAACAATTAGCTGGATTTAAAACTGAAGCACAATTAGAAGAAGTAGGTACTGTTCTTCAGGTTGGTGATGGTATTGC
>JARGOE010000070.1 GCA_029210015.1 Vicingaceae bacterium | reverse complement strand
TATTCTGATGCGCCAGCAGGTTCAGGGTTAGGTACATCATCAACTATGGTTGTGGCTATTTTAGGTGCTTTTGTAGAGTGGTTAAAATTGCCTTTGGGCGAATACGATATAGCTAAGTTGGCTTACGAAATTGAGCGTGAAGATTTAGCAATGGCAGGAGGGAAGCAAGACCAATATGCTGCTACTTTTGGAGGAGTTAACTTTATGGAGTTTTTTGCTGATAACAAAGTAATTGTAAATCCATTACGAATAAAAGATGAGGTTCTTTTTGAATTGGAAAACAACTTGGTGTTATACAATACTGCAACAAGTAGAGTTTCTGCAGAAATTATAAAAAGCCAAACGGATAACATTAAAAAAAATAAAGCGGGCTCTATAGAAGCGATGGATAAGTTAAAGGAGCAAGCCTTTAGAATGAAAGAGGTGTTATTAAAAGGAAACTTAGATGAGATAGGTGAGATTTTAGATTTCGGATGGAAGTTTAAAAAGAATTTAGCTGAAGGTATTACCAACCCGCAAATAGATGAAATTTATGATGCTGCTAAAAAGCATGGTGCAATAGGTGGTAAAATTTCTGGAGCTGGTGGTGGTGGTTTTTTCTTTTTCTATTGCCCTAAAAACACACGATATAAAGTGGTACAAGAATTAGAGAAGTTTGGTGGAAGAGTTAGAAAATATCATTTTACCAATGAAGGTTTAACCACTTGGAATACTTCAAATTTAGCATGACCAAAGAAGCCATCATATTAGCTGGAGGTTTCGGAACAAGATTAGCAAGTGTAGTTGATGTGCCGAAACCAATGGCACCAATAAATGATATTCCTTTTTTAGAGTACATTTTAAATTATTTAGAGAAACATCAAGTCACTAAAATTCATTTAGCGGTTGGTTATAAATATCAAGTTATTGTAGATTACTTTGGTAGCCAATTTAAAAACTGTCAGTTAAACTACGTTATAGAAGATAGTCCATTAGGAACAGGAGGAGCTATAAAAAAAGCGTTAGCTGAAGTTGAATCTGATAGGGTTTTTATTATTAATGGAGATACTTTTTTTGATGTAGATTTATCGAAAATGGATGCTGAGTTTAATGCAAACAATGCTACTGTTTCTTTGGCTTTAAAACCAATGAAAAACTTTGACAGGTATGGTGTAGTTGAGGTTGATGCTACTAATAAAATACTAGCATTTAAAGAGAAACAACATTGCAAAAGTGGAGCAATTAATGGTGGTATTTATTTGCTAAAAACCAACATTTTTGATGGATTAGACTTTCCAGAACAATTCTCGTTAGAACAAGATTACTTTGATATCTATTGTACTCAAACCAGCTTCTTTGGCTTTATAAGCGATACTTATTTTATTGACATCGGTATTCCTACTGATTATGCAAAAGCACAAGAGGAGTTGCCTAGTTTACTCGGGTAATTTTAAGTGCCATTTGGTAGTAGTTGTTCACTTCTCCTATTACTTCATATTCAGGATAAAAAGATTCTGTCCATTCCTTTAATGCTTTATATTCGTGCATTGGCACATTAAATTCATCAAAGAAAATAATATCGCCTGGTTTCATATAAGGAGACATCATGGTAAGAACAAATAAAGTAGCTGAATATAAATCGGCATCTAAATGGATGATTTTTTTTCTGTCAGAATTATAGGTTTTTAAAAAATCATATAATGTTTTTTGAAAAATTCCTTGGTAAAAAGAACATCTATCATCATTCATTTCTGGTGGCTTGTTACCATTACTCATAGCCCCAGCTTTAAAAGGTCCCCAATCTTCAGGTAATCCAGTAAAGGTATCAAAACCATATAGTTTTGAATTAGGATTTGCAAGGTGTTCTGCCCACCATCTAAAAGACGCTCCTGTTGACACTCCAAATTCTAAATAATCAACAGGTTCATCTTTAATTTCATTTTTAATAACGTATTTAAATAGCTCAAATCGTTTATGATAATCAAAGTTTTTAGTTGGAAAATCAGAAAAACCTAAGTTTTTATTTTCACTAATCCATCTAGATAAACGTGATAAATGACCTAGGAAAATTAGTTTGTCTCCAGGTAAAACTTTATGAATTCCGTACTTATAAAAATAGTACTTAAATTTTCTTATTCTGTTTATCTTTCTTTTCATTTAAACCAGCAATTAAGGCTCAAATATAACAAAAGCAATTTTCAAATCGTTACTATAAAATAGCTTAGGTATAATAATTGTAATTTGAGCTAACTTATTTACTAATTTTGTAGTTGTTATGAGATATTTAATTACCGTCCTAATTTTAATTTTTAGTCTTTCAGGTTTTGCTCAAGAAGAGAATAAAACTGATGGAAAAGGCAAACAAGGTGTTTGGAAAAAATACCATAAAAATGGAATGCTCCGCTATACTGGAAGTTTTAAAGATGATAAACCAATTGGAGTTTTTAAATATTATTTCGAAACTGGTGAGTTACAAGTTAAAATGACTCATATTGGTAATAATTCTTATTCAAATGCTTATTACATTACTGGAGAGTTGAAGGCCACAGGTAAATATGAAAATCAAAAGAAAGATAGTATTTGGTCTTTTTATGATGAGAAAGGTTACAAGATGGCTGAAGAATTTTATTTAAGTGGTAAAAGAGAAGGAACTTGGTATGTATATTTTCCTAACGGTAAAATTGCTGAAGAAAAAGAGTATACAAATGATATAGAAAATGGAAAGTGGAATAGATATTTTGTAAATGGTAAGCCAAAAATGACTGCTACCTATGTTAATGGAGTTTTAGAGGGAAGAGCAACTTATTATGGTAATAATTATAAAAAAGCTGTTTCGGGAGTTTTTCATAAAGATGTAAGAAATGGATTTTGGACCTTTTATGAAGGAGATGGTAAAACAGTAAGAAAGAAAGAACAATATAAAAATGGAGTTAGAATAGATGCTAATAAGGATGATGATGTGATTGATGATAGAGAGATTGAGTACCTTCCAGAAAGTATTTTAAGTCCTGATAATTTTTTATCCCCTAGATAATTTTTAAAAGTGAGTAGCAAAGGAAAAGTGTTGGTTGCCATGAGTGGCGGAATAGATAGTTCAGTAGCAGCAATGTTGTTACATGAGGAAGGATATGAAGTAATAGGTATTACCATGAAAACATGGGACTATGCTTCTTCTGGTGGCACAAGAAAAACCACAGGGTGTTGTAGTTTAGATGATATTAATGATGCTAGAATTTTAGCAGTTAACATGGGGTTTCATCATATTATTCTAGATATTAGAGAAGAATTTGGAGACTATATCATCGATAATTTTGTTGATGAGTATTTAGCAGGTCGAACTCCAAATCCTTGTGTGTTATGTAATACTCATATAAAGTGGGATGCTCTATTAAGAAGGGCAGATCAGTTAGGTTGTGAGTTTATTGCAACTGGGCATTATGCTCAAGTTCGAAATGAAAATGGTAGACACATTATTTCTAAAGGTAAAGATGAAAACAAAGATCAATCATATGTTTTATGGGGTTTAACTCAAGAAGCTTTAGCTAGAACTTTATTTCCATTAGGAGGTTTTTCTAAACCAGAAATTAGAAAAATGGCATTAGATAGAGGATATGAAGAGCTATCTAAAAAAGGTGAGAGTTTTGAGATTTGTTTTGTTCCAGATAACGATTATAGAGGTTTTTTAAAACGTAGAGTTGATGGTTTAGAAGAAAAAGTTGATGGAGGAGATTTTGTAGATATTGATGGAAAAGTAATAGGTAAGCATAAAGGATATCCATTTTATACAATAGGGCAGCGTAAGGGTTTAGAAGTTGCATTTGGGGATCCTAGATATGTTGTTAAAATAAATGCTGAAGCAAATATTGTAGTGTTAGGAACGAAAGAAGATTTGAATAAAAAAGAAGTGTTTGTACGTAATCCTAATATTAGTAAATTCGATAAACTTCCAAATTCGATGGAAGCTCTAAGTAAAATCCGTTATAAAGATAGAGGTCAAAATAGTGAGATTTCTGTATTAGAT
Organism: Vicingaceae bacterium; assembly: GCA_029210015.1. Classification (GTDB taxonomy): domain Bacteria; phylum Bacteroidota; class Bacteroidia; order Flavobacteriales_E; family Vicingaceae. Next base: position 8,167 of record JARGOE010000070.1, on the reverse strand, counting down.
GATGGAAGAATTAAAATCGATTTTTTCGAAGAAGTTCAAGGTGTAGCTCCTGGACAATCAGCTGTTTTTTATGATGGTAATGATTTAATAGGTGGAGGCTTTATTGATAATTAAAACCATTTTTTTAAAAATCCGTAAATTTAACGGATGAGAAATCTTTTACTCATAATATTTATTGGTGTAATTCTTTTTTCATGTAAAAAGGATAGTGAGGATTATGTTCAGCCAGACATAGGTCAAGGATACGCTGGTATGGAGTTAGGTAAGTATGTTGTTTATGATGTAGATTCTTTTTTTTATGATGATTTTACAGCAACAATAGATACTTCGATGTTTAAAATTAAAGAAGTCGTTGCTGAATCTTATATAGATTTAGAGGGTGAAGAAGCATTTAAAATAAATCGATATAAGAAAGATAATGATACAACTTCATGGCTGCTGAAAGACGTATGGAGTGCGAAATTAACAAGTACTAATTTCCAAAAGACAGAAGAAAATGTAAGGTTTGTAAAATTAGTATTCCCTGTAAGAGAAGGTGCTATGTGGAATGGAAATTCCATGAATAATTTGTCATCAAGAGAGTATGAATTCCTTTCTATTGATGCTTCAGAAAGTATAGGAGGAAATTCATTGAAAAAGGTTTTAACCGTAAATCAACTAGAGAATTTAAATTTAATAGAACAGCAACAGTTTCTAGAAAAGTATGCTAAATCGGTGGGTTTGGTTTACAAAAGAAATATGGATTTAGTAAGGGACAACCTCTCATCTCCATGGAGAGGGTATGATGTTACTTATACTTTAAGTTCATTTGGGGGTTAAGAAGCTTTTATACCAATAACACAAACATCGTCAATTTGTTCTAGGTCTCCTTGCCATTGTGTAATTGTTTTATCTAAGTTATCACCTTGATCTTTCATTTCAAGATTATTCATTTCTAACAATAGCTCTTTAAATTGAGAGTACTTGAATTTCTTTCCTTTCGGTCCACCAAATTGGTCAGCGTACCCATCTGAAAATAAATAAATACAGTCATTCTTTTTAAGTTGAACTTTATGATTGTTAAACTTAATACTAAAATTACTTTCTCCAGATCCAATACTAATCTTATCTCCCTTAATTTCTTTAATATTATTATCACTTACAATATATAAGGGATTGTAAGCTCCTGCAAATTGTAATACATTAGTGTTTTTGTTTAAAGAGCAAATGGCAATATCCATCCCGTCTTGAATATGATTGTATTCAAGGTTGTTTTGAAGAGTTTGGAATACACTCTTATTTAATTCTTGAAGAATTTCAGAAGGTTTGGTTATGTGTAATTCATTTACAATTTTGTTTAAACTATTGTAACCTATTAAACTTAAAAAGGCTCCAGGAACTCCATGTCCAGTGCAATCTACTACAGCAAATAAAACTTCATCATCTTTTTTATCTATCCAATAAAAATCACCACTTACAATATCCTTTGGTTTAAATAAAACAAAAGATTCTTTTAAATAATGGTTCATTAATTTCAAGTCTGGTAGAGTGGCATCCTGTATTCTTTTAGCATAATGGATACTGTCTGTAATGTGTTTATTTTTTTCCTCAATAACTTCTTTTTGCAATACAACTTCTTGCGTTCTTTTAGCAACTTCAACTTCCATTATTTCGTAGTGCCTTGCGTTTTCTAAAGCAATTACAGTATAGTGAGCTAAGGTCTTTAAATAAGTTAAATGATGTTTATTGTAAGCATTTTCTTGAAGTGATTGAATTGTAATTAATCCAATAACTTTATCTCCTTTTCTTAAAGGATAAAAAATTAATGATAAAGGGAATTCCCCAGCAACAACAACAACTTTACTTACATAATTAATGTAATCTACCCTGTTGTCATTAATGAATATTTCTTTGTTATTTTCAATACACCAAACAGAGTAATTGTCTTTGTTATCCATTGATACAACAATTCCTTCATGTCTCTTGCCATCCTCATAGTCATATTTGTATTCAATCTCTTGTTTAGCTTCATTATATAATCGAACACCAAATATATTAGCATCCATTAACTTATTCATGTTTTTGTATAAACGTTCGGTAACACTTTCAAAGTCAAGAGTAGAGATTAATTCTTGCCCCATTTTTGATAAAAGTTCCGTGTCAGAGTAGTTTTTTTCTAGCTCAGCAGTACGCTCTTTTACTTGTAGCTCCATTCCTTCATAAATCTTTGCATTATCTATTGCAATAGATGTATAAATGGCTAAATTTTTAATAATATTTAAGTGGTAATCAGAATATGCATTTTTACTAAATGATTGTACAGTAATTACGCCAACCATTTTATCTTTTATAGAAAGAGGTAGATAGATTATAGACTGAACGCTTTCTCCAATTTTTGGAGTAACCATTTTACCTACATACTGTTCATATTCAATTTCAAAATCATTAATTAGAATTTCTTGTTTTTGATTGAAGCAAACACAGGCTAATCTATTATTGTCATTTAAGTCATAAGTAGCAGCATCATAGGTTTCTCCTCGTTCAATGTATCCAGGGAACGAAAGTGTGTTAGACTCATCTTTGAAAATACCAATACCAAAGCCATCAGCTTTCATAAGTTTATTTACATTTTCATAAACCTGCTTGTTAATCGTATCAACTGATAGATTTGATGTTATTTCATTCCCAATTTCTCCTATAGTTTGAACATCTTGGAAATAACTATTAAGTTGTTCGTTTTTTTGTTCAAGAAGTTCTTTTTCTTCTTGCATTTGTTCTAGTCTACCTTTTAGTTCAAAGGTTTTAAGTTTTTTGTCTTCAGTTTCTTTATTGTAAATATCCTTCGCTGAATGATAAGCTTTAAAATGGGTTACATAATTTTTAAAGTCTTCTATTTTTTCAAAATAATCAGAAAGTAAAAGATGACATTTTGAAACAATATCATAAGCTTTAATTTCTGTTGCAATAGTTATTGCTTGATTTAAAAATTTATTAGCTAAATCAATATTGTTTTGAGTTAGGTGTAATTTTCCTATCTGGAAATTAGTCTCCGCTTCACCAGATTTAAAACCAAGATCAATTCTTAGTTTTAAACTTTTGTTAAAATAAATTAATGCATTTTCAGAGTCATTTTTTTGCACATAAATTTCTCCAATACCATTCAGTGCATAAGCCTCAATACTTTTCTCACCAACTTCGTTAGTTACTTTAGCGCATTCCATTCGATATTCTAAGGCATCATCGTAATTACCTAAATTGTAATAAGATTGTCCTATACTATCTAATATTTTGAGTAGAATAGCTTTGTCATCAATTTTTTCAGCTATTGTTTTCCCCTTTTTCAGATATTCAATAGCTTTTTTATTTTCGTTAGTAGTAGAATAAGCTAGGCCAATACCATTTAAAGCATTTGCCATACCTGAATCATAGCTAGCTTTTTCAGCTACACCTAAAGATTCTTTGGCGTAATATATTTGTTTTTCATAGTCTCCTAAAAAATAGAAAATAACACAAAGATTATATATAATATCAGCTTCGTGTTTATAATCTTTTTCTTGATGTAATAATTCACGAGCTTTTGAAGTGTACTCTAATGCCTCTTCGTAATTGGATTGCCACATTTCAGCAGCACCAATATTCCCTAAAGCCCATCCAGTACCTAAGTCATAATTAATTTCTTGTGATTTTGCAAGTGTTATTCTTGCTTCTTCAAGTGCCTTAGAAGGATTGTTTCTTGCAATTTTCCAAGTTGAATTATTTTCTTGGTCAATTAATGTATTGATATTTTGAGTAGAAGAGGGATTCACAGTTTTTTTCCTTGCGAATCAAATATAATAATTTCAATCATAAAACCATATTATTAGGCTAAAATCATTGTGTTATTATTTACTATTCCATGCACTTTTCCAACCAGTTCTTTGTCAATCAATGGTGTGTTTTTACTTTTTGAAACAATATCAGATTTACTTAATGTGTATTTTAAATTAGGATTAAATAGGGTTAAATTAGCTTGCATACCTTCTTGTATTATTGGGCTTTTTAATCCCAAAATAGCTCTTGGAGCTGTAGTTAATTTTGAAATATAATCAGCTATATCCAATTTATCAGTTAGAGCTGTGTTAGCTGCAGCAAAAGAAGTTTGTAAGTTAACTATTCCAAAAGCTGCATGATCAAATTCACATTGTTTTTCTTCAATATCTTCAGGTGTATGGTCAGAACATATAACATCAATTGTCCCGTCTTTTAACCCGTTAATTAATGCTTTAATATCTTCCTTTGTTCTCAATGGGGGCATTACTTTGTAATTACTTTCAAAACCTAAAAGTTCTTCTTCGTTTAATAGTAGATGATAAGAATTTACATCTGCAGTAATGTTTAGTCCTTTCTTTTTTGCCTCTTTTATCAGTTTTACGGATTGTTTAGTGCTAATGTTTGTTAAATGAATTTTAGCATTACAGTATTCTGCTAAGTAAATATCTCGGCTAACCATTAAATCTTCGGCTAATGCAGGAATTCCTTTTAATCCTAGTTGTGTGCTTATTATTCCTTCGTTAATCTGTCCACCTTGGCTTAATTCTTTGTTGTTTGGAAAATTCATAATTAAGCCTCCGAAAGATTGGCTATATAATAGTGCTCTATTTAATAAACTTGCACTTTCAACACTTTTTTTATTGTCTGTAAAAGCAATTGCTCCTGCATTATGCATATCATACATTTCTGCAATTTCTTTACCTTCACAATGGTAAGATAAAGCTCCAGCTGGATAAGCATTTACAGCATTTCCTTTAGCTTTATTAATAATGTATTCAATTGCGCCTTTGTTGTCTGTTGAAGGTTGGGTGTCGGGCATGACTAAAACACCTGTAAAGCCACCTTTTGCAGCTGCTTCTAATCCAGCATTTAAGTCTTCTTTGTGCTCATTTCCAGGGTCACAAAAATTCGCTCTCATATCAAACCATCCATTAGATACATGTAATCCTTTAAAGTTTATTTCTTTGTGATTTTTTGGAGTTGTAATACTCTTAGCAATTTCCTTGATTATTCCTTTTTCAATTAGAATGTCAACCGTTTTGCCATTAAACTTAGAGTTATTATCAATTACTTTTGCTGATTTGATTAAAACATTCATTTTACTTAAATAATTTAATTAAAGCTATTTCAGCTGCTAAAAATAGCAGTGCCAAAATAATACAATATTTCCAATATTTTTTTCCAATATTTAATTCACTTAAAGCAGTTTTTATGGTGTCCGAAGTGGTGTCCAAAAAGCTAGCTTTTATATTATTGTTCGCTAATAATTCTTCTAGTTGTGTTATGTTGTAGTAAGTTAATTGAGATTCTGATCTATTGTAATTATAAGCTAACCCAAGTTTAATTTGATTATTTTCTAAATTATAATTTCCTGCTTCAGTTATATTTGAATTTACAAAAATAGTAGTGTAATTATTGTTGTTTTTTGTTTGAGGGATAACATCAATTTTTTCATTTTTAATATGATAGATATTGTCCTTTTCTGTTCGGTTTAGTTCTATGGAAGAGTTGCTACCAATAATATGAAAAAGAGGTAAGTTTTGTTGACTTAGTAATGCTATATTATAGAGAGTAGGAACAAATAAAGCATGGTTACTAAAGTTGCTACTTTCTTTATCTAAGCTAACTGTGCTTAAATAAACTGAACCATTACCTACTTTATATGCTGTTAAAAATGGTGAGCCATTTTTTAAACTGAGTAAGTTGTTTTTAAAGGCTGTTTTTGCTGTTGATAATGAATAATGCATCGATACTATCGGTAAATTAATATTCCCATCAGGCTTTCCTTCAAATACATTTTGATAAACAGGATGACTGAAATTAATATCACGAACCTTTGTTTTTGAAGTGTCTTTTGAAGTGAAATAATTAACAGTTAATAAACTTAAAAACTCTCTGTAGCTATCGAAATTAATTTCATTAGAAGGAATAATCAATAAGCTTCCACCATTATCGGTAAAACTTTTTAGTGCATTTGATAAGCCTGAATTGATATTATCCAAATTATTTACTACTACTAAATTGCTTTTTTTAATGAGTGAATAATCTAGTTGACTGACTGAGTAGTTATTGAAGTTGAAAATACTATCGGTAGAATAAATAGATTGCAGCTGACTGTTTTTTGGTTCGTTGCTAATACCTGTAATATTGATATTGTCAGAAATAGTGTAAGAAAAATAAAACGCATCGTCCATTGTTATAGGGTTGTCTCGTATTTCTATTTTACCTTGCTGAATACCACCATTTTTGTTTCTAAAATTTAATTTTAGTTCTGTTTGATCGTTAGCTTTAACTGAAAAACTTGCTGGAACAACATTCTGACCATTAATGTATAGTTTTATAGGAATGTTTTCTAGGTCGGTATCGGCATTATTTTTAATGCGTAAAGTTAACTCTTCATTTTGGTTAATAAGATGAGTTGGCGACTTAAACCAGCAACTGTCAATGTATAAGTTGTTTGTTTCAGTTGCGGTAATAGGAGCAAAGTAAGTGTTGATAAGAGTGTCAACTTTAATGTTTTTAATATCGGTAGTTGATTTTTGAAAATCGGACAAAACATAAAAAGATTTATTTTTAATGTCAGAAGAGTTTAATGCTTCTCTTGTTCTTGAGTAAACGGTCGAAAAATCTCTCGTTGTGCTAGAAATATTAGTAGTTTCTATTTTATCAATAACCTCTTCGTTACTTAAAAGGTGTTGGTCTCCAGCTTTAAAATCGTTGGTAGTTAAAATAAATTTATCGGTATTTCGATAGGCTTTAACAATTTCAATGGCTTTATTTTTAGCGTCATTTAATAAAGAACCTTTCTCTCCAATACTTTCCATACTAAAAGAATTGTCTATATAAATAGCGGTAATATTGTTTTGGTTGGTAACATTGTTTTCTGATGTTGGAATAAAAGGTTGAGCAAATGCTAACACTAAAAAGGTGATAGCTAAAATTCTACTAAGTAAGATTAGTAGATGTTTTAGTTTTGATTTTGATTGAGTTTCTTGTTGAACCTCTTTTAAAAACTCAACATTAGAGAAATACAATTTCTTGTATTTACGAAAATTAAATAAGTGAATTATAATAGGAATCGCTATTGCGAAAAGGGCGAAGAGGAACTCTGGATAAGCAAATTTCATTAAAGCACAAATGTAATAAAACTAATTAAGTTATTGTAAAAAACTTAATTACACAAATTCTTTAAATTTACCTTAGTGAAAAAAGATTTTATAATATTAGTTCTGATACTTTTTGCCTTTACTTTACAAGTGGTCTCACAGTCTTTTAATGTAAAAAGTATATTTAACTCAGGGGCAACTTTTGGCGTTGAATATCTAGCGCCATCTTCAATTGATGATTCAACTGATTTTCAGATGACAAAATACAAAATGGAATTTGTTAAAGTGTTAAGAACGAGAGAATGTGATATACAAGACTTTGATCAAGAGTGTAATGACTCTAAAGCTAATCAGCTTTTTTTAGCATCAAAATTTAGTCTTTCAGATCCAAATCTTTCAAATAATGATTTTTTTAAAAAACAGTTTAAAGCTGAGGTGGAACTGATTTATATCACAGCTAGCAAAACAAAAGGAGTATGGTTTCATGGAGTAAATCTTAATGCAGAAGAAAATAATGAAACCTTTCCTGCTAACTTATCCCCAAACTTCAGAGCCTACTCTATATATATTCATGCTAAAAATTTGAAATTCATACCTTTTATTGGACCTAGTTTCGCAGTTGCTCAAGGTAATATATTCTTACTTCCAATATTTGGTTTTAGAGCTAAATTGAGTCGGAACTTAGCTGCGGAGTTAATTGCTCCTATTCATTTTAAATTAAAATATAATTATAAAAGTAAGATTGATTTCGAATTGGCTTCTGCTTATAATAGTATTCATACAGTTTATAGAGATGATACATACTTAAATAAAAATGATGGATTAAATCTACAACAACTTAAAATTCATATAGGAGTTAATACAAGGTTGTATAAATATTATAAATTTAAAGTTGAGTTAGGATATGCATTTCTTCAAGAGCTAGATCCTATTTCTTATGATAATTCCCAAAAAATGAACTCTATGCCGTTCATCAATTTTTCTTTTAATTATAACTTTGGAAACTCTATCTTGCATAAGTTTTTTAATGAGGAGAAGCCTAAAAAGATTAA
>JARGOE010000069.1 GCA_029210015.1 Vicingaceae bacterium | reverse complement strand
ATTCTATTGATATAGCTCCAAAAAGAAGTGTTAAAGAAGCTTACTTAAATGTAATAGATTTAGATAAATTAGGATTAAAGATTTAATCTAAAGCTCTTTTGGTAACATAAACACGCCATCCAAATATGGCTAATTGAAATTTAGAAGCTTTTGATAAATCCAAACGTTGTTTAGTATAACTAGGCAATATCAACTTATTAAGTCTTGCTAAAGCTTTGAAAAATTGGTTTTCCATAAATCAAAAGTACTAAAACAAAAAAGCCTCAACTTTCGTTGAGGCTTTTTTTTTAATGAGTTTATAAAAACTTAGTTTTTGATAACCTTCTTAGTTATTACTTCATCGTTAGTTGCTATTCTTACGAAATAAATTCCGTCAGTTAAGCTATTAACGCTAATCACTTTTTGGAAAGGACCAGACTCACCAATAATTTGATCAGTAATTAAAGTTCTTCCTTGAATATCAAATATGTTGATTACAATATCTTCTCCAACCAATAAACCAAAATCTAACGTAAGGTTTTCGTTAACTGGATTTGGATAGATATTTAATCCTCTTGTTTCTAAATTTTCAACTATATCAACAGTAGTAATAACCATTGTTAATGTATCACTTCCACAAGCATTTGTTGCTATCAATGTAACTGTATAAGTACTATCAAGCCCAGCATATACGTGTGTTGGATTTACATCAGTACTTGTATTACCGTCTCCAAAATCCCACATATAAGATGTAGCATTAGTTGAAGTATTAGTAAATATAAAAATTGAACCACCTGAAGTAGTTGTGAAACTAGCTACTGGTAAATCTTCGGTTACAACAATTGAATCATTGTAAACATTACCACAGTAATCAGTTAACTGTAAGTAGTAAGTACCCGCAGCAGTAACTGATAATGTTGGTGTAGTAGCATTACCTGGAGTCCATAGGTATGAAGCACCAGTTGCATTCGGAACAATGATTCCAACGTTACAAATAGTCATAGTAGCTGGCAAGATATCAGCACCTGTTGGTGTGATTTCATGCGCTCCAATTGTTGTTGTAGTTGTATTTCTAATTCCACCATCAACATCGTTAGGTACAGCAGCCATAAATGGAGCAGCAACTAAAGCGTTGTTAGAACAGCTAATATGTAAATCAGTTGTATCATTAGCAAACATTGGATCCGCCATAAATGAAGCAGCATCAAATGAAGTGTTTGATTGCATGTCAAATAACGATGTGTTATTTCCAAAATATGCATCTGAAGCCATATCTACTGAAGTAGAATCGAAATCAAATACATTATTAGCTGTATTTACATTGTTACAAGAAGTACAGTAGTATATTGTTCCTGCAGCAGCACTATCTGCTTTAACAATATTATTGTCAAAGTTTACATTGTTTACATCAGAAAAATAAATCAAGTTGTCTGTATTGTTCGAGTTACTAGAAACACTGTTATGATATACATTCACATTGTCAGCATCTTCTACGTCAATAGAATAATCACACCCTGAAACGAAGTTATTCGAGATAATAGAAGGAATAGCTGCTTGAGCATTAGAATATCCAAAGTAAATTCCTACATACCCATCGTTAAACAAAATCTGGTTACCATCAATAGTAGTAGTACCATCTGCATAATAGGCAGAAACCCCATACTCATTAACAGTTGTAGTATCTATAGACCTTATATAGTTGTTACTAATAGTCAAATCTTTAACATACTGCACATCAATACCTATATACCATAAATCTGTCATTGTATTTCCATTAATATTCACACCTTCGGCTGACCCATCGAAACCGTAAGCATAAATACCCCAGCCTAATAAACCGAATGGCTTTATGGTGTTATACGATACAGAAGAATTATCTCCAATACCATCGAAATTAATTGCATAATAACTACAAGTAATGTCATTATTCTCAATAGTAGTATTCTTTGCATTACCATAATCTGCTTCAAAATAAATACCATAGTAATCGCATACAAGCGTATTATTTACTATTTCTACATTTTCTGCGTAAGAATCATCTGACTCTAAATATAGAGAAGCGTAGTTATAATTAACAGTAGAGGTATCACCAACAAATGTTGAGTTTTTAATAGATACATCTTTTAAATAAACATAATCCGCAATAATATATGCGCCATAGTTTCCTGTAGATTCAAAATATGAGTTATCAATAGTAATACCTTCAATTCCACCATATTCACCTTCAATGTATAATGCTTCATCTCCAGAAACAACATAGTTGCTATCAATAATGGTAGTGTTATTTACAGCATTATCATCACCTTCCATGTAAATACCGTAATCATTTGGCGCATAAATAGCGTTGTTTTTGAATACTGTATTATCAATTACAGAATACTCTGCATACAAGTATACACCTTCATTATTATTTGCATAAACCATGTTATTCTCTATAGTTACATTAAGAATACTAGAATAAGCATCTAAATCAATTCCCCATGAACTTGCAGTGTCAATATTGTTTGTAATGGTAACATTTTCAATATCTCCATCACTATTGTCAAAATAGATACCCTCACCGCCAGCATTAATAGTATTGTTATCTATTTCTGTATTCAATTGTTTTACATAAGAGTCAAAATAGATTCCATCACCATCACTATCAATTGTATTATCGTTAACAATAAGGTTAATTAATGATGCATCATCAGATTCAAAATAAACCCCCTCATTATTACCAGAATAAATTGTATTCCCATTAACAGTAACGTTCTCAACATTAGCTCCAGACTCAAATCGAACACCTTCACCATTATTAGTAGAATCATTATTATTGGTAAAGATTATGTTATCCAATCCACCATAGTCAGCTTGCATATAAACTCCGTCATCATCCGATTTTATAGTATTTCTATCAATAGTAACATCTTCAAATCTTCCATCAATCCCCATATAAATACCATCACCATTATTACCTGGAGAAGTGATAATAGTATTATTGGTTACAGTAATGTTTTTTCCTATACCGTACTCTGGTTCAAGATCAACACCAGTGTGTTGAGAATTAACAACATTAGCATCTACTAACCAGTTGCTTCCAGATGTTTCAGCATAAACTTCAATTCCTTCATAACTATTGAATTCATTGTTATTTATATTAACATTATTTACTTGGTTAGATCCTGAATAAATATATAACCCTATTCCACTTGCTTGTGTATTAGAAGTAACAAAAAATGAATTAGAAACTAATACATCTTCAACTAATCCAGTTCCTTCAATATATGCAGCATCATCACCATACCCCACTGAGTCATCAGGATTAGATATTATTGAATCATTGTTTAGCGTAATGTTTGAAGTAACCACATCAGAATACAATTCTAGTCCTAAATCTAAACCATAAATATTTGTATTGGTAATTTCAACATCATTAAGTCTTGTATAATCCGCCCCCATATAAACTGCATCACTATTAGGTGAGTAAAATGTTGAATTATCAATGTCTACGTTTTCAATGATAAAATCAGACCACATATATAATGCATAGTCTCCTGAGCCAAAAGCTGCACCTCCTTGAAATTCTGAATTATCAATATTTACATTTTCAATCTTAGTATAGTATCCTTGTAAATCAGCAGCATAACTATTGTTTGAATAGAAATAAGAACTTGTTGAAGTGAAATCAATCAAACTCTTTTGAGCATAAATTTCAAGAGCTTTATTCACTGAAATTAAGTTGGCATTTGTAAAAGTTACACCTTTAATATCAGACAAATCAGAATAAAGGTAAATACCTCCATTAGTAGACATCAAGTCTGAATTAGTAAACATAAAGTTGTTTACACCAGCATCTCTATCTATATCTATTGCATAACCTCCATTAGCTGGCGTATGATCTACTTTTACATTGGCGAAACTAATATCAGTAGACTCAGCATTAACAGTGTTACCAAATGCTCCATTATAACCTAATGTTAAATGCGTAAAAGAAATGTAATCAACTCCTGTAATATTAAATGTGTTACCTGTAGTAGAAACAACACTTACTTTAGAACTATCTGCACTAGCAGAAGTAAAAGTAATGGTGTTAGTCATACTGTTTCCTGCTACTGCAGTTAAAGTAACAGCTTCATCAGCCATAAGGCTATCCGCAATTTCAAATACTACAGGGCCACTTTGACCGTGCATCATTAAAGAGTCACATGCATTCTGTATTGAAGGTGCATATGCTCCTGTTCCGTATACTGAATAGGTTCCGGATAACTGCGCTGATGCATTACCGCCTATTAACAACATACTAAATAAGTAAAGAATTTTTTTCATAGTAAACATTTTAGGGTTTTTATAAGATTGCGAATGTAGACAATATTCAATTATAAATAAATGATTATAATCACTAGTAATTAAATAGTTATAAAGTTTAATAACTATGACATAAAGAATTTATCATGATATATTAAAACAAAAAAAGCCTCAACTTTCGTTGAGGCTTTTTAATATTAACTAAATCTTTACTTAACTAACTTAACAGTATAGTTGTTTGTTTGGTTATAAATGTTAACCATATACACTCCACTTGCATTGTTAGAAAGGTTTATCTCTTCAATTTGCTTAGATGAAGTTACATTGATTTGCTCAACAGCAACTACCTGACCTATAGAATTAGTGACATTCATATTGTATATTCCTAACTCTAAATCGTTTAAGCCTAACTGAATATTACCTGAAGCATCATAAAAAGCAGTTACACCATTTGAAGAATTTAATTCTTCAAGTCCAGTACAAACACTAACATTTGCAGTAACAGGTTGTCTTGGACTAACACAATCAGCTTCTTTAACATTCCAGTCATAGAAGAAATAATAAAAACCAGTTGGATTAGTTCCAGCACTACTTCTTGTGATAGAAGCTACCCCATTTAAAGTATAAGGATAGTTTGTTCCAGCATTGTTTCTAAATAAATCAATGTTTGATGTATTTGAAACTCCTAACTGATAATCAGTACCCGGACTAATCATAAAATTAAGATTAACAGTTTGTGCAACTGTTGGCGAATTAGTAAGATTAACAATTTGTGATTGTAATGGGTTTCCTTGATTATCTCTTAATTCAATTGTTCTGTTACCAGCAGCACCAGAATAAACTTCAACAGAAACTAACTCCATAGGTTGGAAAACATCAAATATTAAATATTGGAAATTATTAAAGTTATTACCTCCACCTGTATTATCTTGTTTACCTAAATTACCACTTGCACCAGCTACAACATTATCAACATAATAAGTTGTTGTGTTACTTAAAACTGGTGTTGTATAATTAGCCCCAGTAAAGAAAGAAGTTCCTCCTGTTGGATTATTGTACCAATTTAAAACTCCAGAACCACTTGCTAATAAATTTGCTGAATTATTCTCACAAATATTATCATCTGTAGTTACAGGTGCATTAGGTGTACTAACAGTAATGTAAGCAGTTTTTGATGTTGTATCTGCTCCACATAAACCACCATCAGCAATTAACTCAACTGTATAAGTTCCATTTGCCATGTAGTTGTGTGTAGGAGTAATATTTGTATCTAATGGAGATCCATCTCCAAAATCCCAAGTATAATTTACTCCATTAACACTATTATTATTAAAGTTAACCGTGAAAGGAACTGCACATCCAGATAAAGATGGTGTACTAAAATCACTAACAACACTAGCAGTGTATGGTAATCCAACACCAACAGCGTACCATGCATTAGTTACTTGTTCATGCTCAAAACTACAAGGACCAAATAAATCTATTGCTGATTGTATCCCGTAAAATCTAGCATCAGCATATTCATCAAACCTTGTAAGGTAAACAGTTAAATTTCTAAATGCTACTGCCCCTGCATCAGAAATACCTATAGAAGAAATATTATAATTATCATTATTATCATTTGTACCAGAACCTCCATCACATAACAAGTAATACCAGTAATTCTGAACACCACTATTAGTATGAACCCCACCATTATCATTTGGTCCAGTATAATAGTTAACCCCTCCATAAGTATCAGGATCATTTTCAGCTTTTGGATTAGACATATCTCGAATTACCCAATTTAAATCCTCACCTAATGTCCAACTATTTTGAGTAGGTCTAGCCCATCTTTCAATAGTATTTCCAAAAATATCACTAAATGATTCATTTAATGCACCTGATTCATCTTGGTATATTAAATTAGCTGAATTTGTAGTTAACCCGTGAGTTACTTCATGACCTGCAATATCTATAGATGTAAGAGGTGCATTATTCCCTGCTCCATCACCATAAGTCATATATTGACCATTCCAAAATGCATTCTGATAATTATTATCATGATTAACATAACTATCTAATCTAAAACCATTACCATCAATACTATTTCTACCATGTTCATTTAAATAATAATCATAAGTCATTTCAGAACCCCAATGAGCATCAATACCTGCATGAGTTACAGTCCAATTATTAGAGTTATTTGTAATATCAGTATTTGTGTAGTTTGTAGTATTATTATTAGTAAAAGTTCTTATTCCATTCCCTCTACCAGTTTCTTGTAATCTATGATTATTACCTCCAGTATGGTCACATGTTATCGTTTTAGTACCGCTATAAAGAGTTGTAGCAGTCCCAGTAACATCAGCTTCATGAATTAAGTTTTGTTCCCAAACTATAGCTCCAGTATGAGCATCTATAAAAACTTCTGATCTACCATGAGGTTCTTGAGCATAAATGTTAAACTTGTAAGCTAAAACTAATTCTGCATCAATTTTTCCACCTTTATTAATTAAAACTAATTCTGCAGTAGGATAATGAGTAGCATTTGGATCTTCAGTTCTGTACTTTAAAAATTCTTCTTCTTGAGGGTCTTGCCACTTATACAAAGAAGCCCCAACATGAGACAAAGCAACATTTAATGCTGCACTTGAACCTAAACTTGGTTTAGTTGAAACAGACACATTACTAAATAAATATCCATTTAAAGAATGTATTAACCCATTATTTGTATGAGTTAAAAACATTGATGATTCAACCGGTACACCATTAATTGTTTGAATGTAACGATAATGCATCATACCTAATGAACCTACTTCTTCATCAATTACTTGGAGGCCATAATTAGCATCAGTTTCGTAGTAGCTTTTTAACCAATTTTCTAAATTGGCTAAAGGCAATTCTTTTCCTTTTTTAAATTTTACGTAATTAGGAACATTTGTGAAGTTTTTGATTCGAACCAATTCTCCATTCTTGGCTTTTTCTTGCGCTCTTTTTCCTTGTAATATTGTTGAAGTAACTTCAGCATTTACAGATAAAAAAGAAACTACAGAAGCTAATAAAAGTAGTTTTTTCATCTCTATATAAGTATAAGTTTAGTTAGTTAAGGCTTAAATTTAGGCTATTTTAATGAAAAAACCAACAAACTATTGACGAAGAATATGAATGCTAAGACAAAAAACCACATAAAATGAAGGAAGCAAAAACTATAAACGTTGATGTTTATTTTAGTTTCGGTAGCAAATAATAATTAAACGGTAAAACAATAGTGTTTATAAAAAAAATGAATTGTTTTTAACATTTATAATTTACCATTCAAAATAACCTTATCAATTACATTACTTCCAAAAGCATAAGGAATATAAGATAAAGATGAAATTGATTTTGTTATTACAATGTTAGCCTTTTTACCAACTGCTATACTTCCATGTGTTTTTGATAAATCCATAGCATAAGCACCATTTATAGTTGTAGCATTAATTGCTTCCTCAGGTGTCATTTTCATATTTATACATGCTAACGATAATACAAAAGGTATGTTTCCAGAAGGTGTTGATCCAGGGTTAAAATCAGTAGCTAAGCATAATGGTAAGCCATTATCTATTAATCTTCTCGCAGGAGCATAAGGAATATTTAAAAAGAAAGAACATGAAGGTAAGACTGTAGGCATAACCTTAGATTTAGATAAATCATCTATATCCTTTTCTGTCATTACCTCCAAATGATCTACAGAAAGGGCTTTATTTTTTATACCTACTTGTATCCCTCCTATTGAGGTAAACTGGTTTACATGAATTTTTGGAGTTAAACCTGCTTTTATTCCTGCCTCTAAAATTAAACTAGTTTCTTCTGGAGTATAATAATTAGTTTCACAAAAAACATCAATGTAATCAGCTAAATTTTCGCTTTCTATTAATGGAATCATTTCATTAATAATTAAATCAATATAGCCTTCCCTATTTTCTTTGAACTCTGTCGGAATTGCATGAGCGCCCAAAAAAGTAGCCTTAATAGTTAAATCACTATCATCTTTTAATCTTTTTATAACTCGAAGTATTTTTAGTTCCGCATCAACACTTAAACCATAACCACTTTTGATCTCAACAGCTCCTGTTCCTGTGCTTTTTATTTCTTGTAATCTTTGCCAAGCCGAATCATAAAGTTCATCCTCACTTTTATCTGCTAGCTTTTTAGCTGAATTTAATATCCCCCCACCTTTCTTTGCAATCTCTTCATATGTCAACCCATTAATTCTATCCACAAACTCACCTTCTCTACTTGCTGCAAAAACAATATGAGTATGCGAGTCACAAAAAGCAGGCATTACCATTTGCCCTTCAACATCCATAATTTCTAAACCTACCCAATCCGTTATTTCTGGAAAATCATCCATCCCTCCATAATCAACAATCAAATCATCTTCTATGGCCAACCAAGCATTTTTGATAGTTGGTAAAACAGCCATATCTTTCCCTGAAACTTTCGTTCGAGGTGCTTCTTCTACTTGAATTAATTCTTTGATATTCTTAATTAATAACCTACTCATCCTTCATATTTATAATCCGAAATTAGTAAAAATACACCTACAGAAAGAATTAAAATTAATAGTATTTTAGCATTTGATTTAAGCACCCTAATATGTCAGGAAATTCATTTGGAAATATTTTTAGAGTCACCACATTCGGAGAGTCACATGGAATAGCAATTGGCGGCATAATTGATGGATGCCCAGCCGGATTGAAAATAGATTTAGAATATATTCAAAATGAACTTACAAAACGTAAACCTGGGCAATCTAGAATAACAACTCAACGAAAAGAAGAAGATGAAGTAGAGTTTTTGTCTGGAATTTTTGAAGGAGTAACTACTGGAACCTCTATTGGTTTTTTAATTAAAAATAACAACCAAAAGTCTCAAGATTATTCTCACATAAAAGACAAATACCGCCCATCTCATGCTGATTTTACCTATGACGCAAAATATGGCACTAGAGATTATAGAGGTGGTGGTCGCAGTTCTGCTAGAGAAACTGCCTGTAGAGTTGTTGGTGGAGCAATTGCAAAACAAATTTTAGCACATTACAACATTACAATTAACGCTTATGTATCTCAGGTAGGCGATATTAAATTATTAAAACATTATAACCAACTAGATTTAGAAACTACTTACAACAACCCAGTTCGTTGTCCTGATAAAAATCTAGCTGATGTAATGTTTAATTTCATAGATAAAACTAGAAAAGAAGGAGATACTATTGGAGGGATAGTTAGTTGCGTAATAAAAGGAACACCTTTAGGCTTAGGCGACCCTGTTTTTGATCGTTTAGAAGCTGACTTAGCTAAAGCTATATTAAGCATAAATGCCACAAAAGGCTTTGAATTTGGCTCTGGTTTTGACAGTGTAACAAAAAAAGGTTCTGAGCATAATGATGAGTTCTTCATTGAAAATGATACTGTAAAAACTAAAACAAATAATTCAGGAGGAATTCAAGGTGGCATAAGCAACGGTGAAGACATCTATTTTAATGTAGCATTTAAACCTGTTGCCACTATTATGCAAAAACAGAATACCGTTAACACAAATTTTGAAGAGGTAACTATTGATGGAAAAGGAAGACACGACCCATGTGTTTTACCAAGAGCCACTATTATTGTTGAAAGTATGGCTGCGATAACCTTAGTTGATCATTTATTAAGAAACAGAACAAGTATATTATGAAGAAACTAGCCCTACATTGGAAAATATTAATTGGGATGTTGCTAGGTGTTCTCTTTGCAGTATTAATGGTTCAATTTGCATGGGGATCTGATTTTATTAAAGATTGGATTAAACCTTTTGGAAAAATGTTTATTAATGCTTTAAAACTAATAGCAGTTCCTTTAATTCTTGCATCACTTATAAAAGGAGTTTCTGATTTAAAAGATATTTCTAAACTCTCGAAAATGGGAGGAAAAACTATTATAACTTATGTTGCTACTACTATAATTGCAGTATGCATAGGATTATTAGTAGTTAATATTGTTCAACCAGGAAAAAGTATATCTGAAGAAACCCGTACTGAACTACTAGATAATTATAAAGAAGATGCCGAAAGCAAAAAGGAAGCTGCGCTAAAACAAAAAGAATCAGGCCCTTTACAAGCTTTACAAGATTTAATCCCAAGCAACATAGTAAGTGCCGCTTCAGATAATGGAAATATGCTTCAAATTATTGTTTTTGCTATCTTTTTTGGAATAGGTTTAATTCTAATTCCTGCAGATAAAGCAAAACCAGTAAAAGATTTTTTTGATGGTTTTAATGAAGTTATTCTTAAACTAATTGATCTTATTATGTTAGCTGCACCTTTTGGTGTATTTGCATTATTAGCAACTTTAGTTGCTGAATCTCCAAGCATTGATTTGTTCCAAGCATTATTATGGTATGCCTTTTCTGTTGTGTTAGGTCTATTAATTATGATTGGACTTTATGCTTTAATTGTAAAGATATTTACAAAAAAATCGCCTTCTTTCTTTTTTAAAGGCATATCTCCAGCTCAGCTATTAGCATTCTCAACAAGTTCAAGTGCAGCAACCTTACCTGTTACAATGGAACGTGTTGAGGAACATTTAGGTGTAGAAGAAGAAGTAGCAAGTTTTGTATTGCCAATTGGGGCTACAATTAATATGGATGGAACTAGTTTATATCAAGCAGTTGCTGCAGTTTTTATTGCTCAAACATTTGGTATGGATTTAAGCTTCGGAGCTCAATTAGGAATTATTGCTACTGCGACACTAGCTTCTATAGGTTCAGCTGCTGTTCCAGGTGCAGGTATGGTAATGTTGGTAATAGTATTAGGTCAAGCAGGAATTCCAGAAGCAGGTTTAGCATTAATTTTTGCAATTGATAGACCTCTAGATATGTGCAGAACTGCTGTAAATGTTACAGGTGATGCTGCTGTTTCAATGGTTGTTGCAAATTCAGTAGGAAAACTAAAAGAACCTCACGAAAAGAAGTGGGATGATAATTATCAAAAATAAAAAAAAAGGGAATACAGTTGTTTTCCCCTTTTTGTATTTAGTTTTTATTATTTTCTGACAATTCTCTTAGTTGCAAAATGGTTACCATCAACAAATATCTCTACAAAGTAAACTCCTGCTTCTATATCAAGATTTAATTGGAACTGATTATTTGACGTAAACATCTCTGTTTTAACAGTTGCTCCTAATATATTTTTAACGTTTACTGTTGCAGCAGTAGATATTCCTCCTAAGTTAATAGTTAAGATATCTTCAACTGGATTAGGGTATATTTGAACATTATCTGTATTAAAATCTTTAACCCCTAAAGGATTTAAAACAACCTGATTAGAAATTGATGACGGATAAGATGTAGCCTTTTGTGTCGGAGAACAAGTTGTATTTCTTACTGCCTCTACCTTGTAATAATTATTACTTGATAACGGAGTTAAATCTGAATAAGTAAATGCTGTACTTGCTACTTGTGCTAACAATGTCATATTATTAGGTGAAGGTCCTCTATAAATGTTATAAGTAGGAAAAGTAAAACCAGTATAGCCATCCCAAACTAAGTTGTTTTCATTATTTGTTCCAACACTAGCTGTAAGGTGAATCGTTTTATGATCACTACTTTTAGTAGATTCTGCACCACAACTATCAATAGTAGAAATTTTATATCGTTCAGCTTGCTGTAAAGGATTAGAATTTACATCTATAAAAACACTTAAACTATCATAATCTACAAAACCAATTAAATTATATACATTGGCTTGAAAGCTCTCTTTATAAATATAAAACTGATCTGTATTTACCAAAGCAGTTTTTTCCCAAACAATTATATTTTTTCCTGTTATACTATCCACAGAAACAATACAAATTTGTTCTTCATAAGGAATACTTACATCAATATTAGAGGTATCTTTTGATATACATCCTAAACTATCAGTAGCATCAATATATACAGGCATGTTAGCAGGAACATATATAGTTTGAACTGTATCTCCTGTTGACCATTGGTAATTTGAGTAATTACTAGCTGCGCTTAGAAAAACACTATCATTTGAACAATAAGAACCAGTAGGGTTAATAATAATAGGGCTACTAGCTGTTGTCGGACAAGTTACTACCACAAAAACCATTTCTCTGTATGTATTAATACTGTCATTTGGATCATACACTGAGATTTTCATTTTATTAGTTAATTGAGAACCTTGTGCCATAATGCCATAAAAGTCAACAGAATCATTTCCTAACACTACAATGGAATCTGTAAAACCAATCCCATTATTTGACATCACCTGATGATGAAAACTTTCGAAGTATTCAACAAAAGCAAACCCTGATGCAAAATCTTCATAAGTAAGTGTTACCTTTAAACTTA
>JARGOE010000068.1 GCA_029210015.1 Vicingaceae bacterium | reverse complement strand
TGGCCAAATGCTTCGTATGGTACTTTTGGGGGTAAAATTGTTGCTATTGATAATTTTATAAGCCCTAATGGTAAGTATAGAATATTAGTTGCCCCTGACAATGAAGATGTTGCTTGGCCTGAACAGCTAAGGGTGGGTTCTGGTGCTAGCGGAATGGCTTTACTTAAAGATGTACCTATATGGTATGAATTATGGCGAAACCTTAATGGATTCCCACCTGATTATTATAAAACAAGTGAAAAAGAACAATCAAAGAAAAGTGACAAATGATTAGAATAACTTTCATATTACTTTTACTTTCTTTTAACTTATCTGCTCAAGATGATTTAATAAATGTATTAACATTTAATGAGTTTATGGATAGGGTTAAAATTCATCACCCAGTAGCTATGCAAGCTAATTTAAAAATACAGCAGGGTGATGCTGCCGTAAGACAAGCAAGAGGAAGTTTTGATCCTAAAGCTTTTTCTGATGTGTCTCAGAAATACTTTTCTGAAAAACAGTATTACAGTGTAATAAATAGTGGCTTAAAAATACCAACATGGTATGGTATAGAAGTAAATGGTGGCTACACACAAAATGATGGTGTTTTTCTAAACCCTCAAAACAACACCCCGTCTGCTGGACTTTGGTATGCTGGAGTTTCTGTCCCTCTTGGTCAGGGATTGTTTATAGATAAACGAAGAGCAGAATTGAAAGGAGCAAAAATATACCAAGAAAGTACCCAGGCAGAACGAGAAGTTATTTATAATGAATTGTTATATAATGCTGGGAAAGCTTATTGGAAATGGTTTGAAAGCTACAATGAAGTTCTTGTATATCAAAATGCTTTAGATTTAACTCAACAAAGATTTGAAGCAGTAAAACAAGGAGCTTTGTTTGGAGATAAACCAAGCATAGATACTGTCGAAGCGTCTATTCAAGTACAAAATAGAATGCTAAACCTACAAGAAGCTCAATTAAACTTTAAAAATGCTACTGCTTTACTATCAATTTACCTTTGGGTTGATGGAATAGTTCCGTTAGAGATTAGTGAATTAACAAACCCTACAAAAGCTGAGGATATTAAAACCGTAAACGTAGATCAGGAACTAACAGATGCTCTTGACAGTTTAACTAATAATCATCCATTACTAAGACAGTATCAATATAAAATTGATCAACTAAATATTGAAAAAAGATGGAAGCAAGAGCAAATTAAACCAAAGCTTAATTTAAAATATAATGCTATAAACCAACCTGTTGGTAATGATGCATTTGCAAATTACAATATCAATAATTATACATGGGGGGTAGAATTTAAAATGCCTCTATTTTTAAGAAAAGAACGTGGAAGTTTAGAATTAGCTAAACTTAAAATTAATGATGCGGAATTTGAATTGTTATCAAAACAAGCCAGTTTAAATTTTAAAGCTATTGCTGCTTTAAATGATTTAGAAAATACTGAGCAACAAATTACACTATATGCAAGAACAGTTAATGATTATGCTAAACTTTTAGCTGGAGAAAGACAAATGTTTAATGCTGGGGAAAGTTCTTTGTTTATGGTTAATTCCAGAGAGTCTGGCTATATTAAAACACAATTAAAATATATACAATTATTAACAAAAAATCATAAAGCAAAATTAACAGCAAACTATGCTTTTGGAATACTTTCTGTAAAGTAATGAAGATAAAACATAACATACTACTTTTAGTTTTTATCATTGTTTGGACATGCATAAATGCCCAAACTGGTGCTAGAATGGAGGCAATTAAACTCATGCAACAGGGTGACAACTTTATGAGTTTTGGAAATTGGGAGCAAGCATTATTATCATATGACAATGCCATACTTACTGATGTAAATTTTGCCGATTCATATATGAAAAGAGCAAATTTAAACGCTAAATTAGGTAAATCAAACGAAGCCTTAATGGACTATAATAAAGCCATTTTTCTTAACCCTTATTCAGAATATATATATGACAAAAGAGCTAAAATTAAAATGATAGCAATGGATTATAAAGGTGCTATTGATGACATTAATAAAGCTATCTCTATAAACCCTATTAATAATAAACTTCTAGACCACAGAGCTGAAGATTATATATTAATTGGTGAGTATGAGAAAGCACTTGAAGATATTGACACATTAATAAAACGTGACTATAATCTAGAGTATGAATACTATAAAAAAGCTATGGTTTTTTTACTTATGGATGATATTAACAGCAGTATGCTAAATATTGATTCTGCCATATCCCTCAATGATTCCTCATCATTGGTGTATGACCTTCTTGGAGTGGTATACTTAAAAAAAAAGCAATACGAAGATGCTATAAATGCCTTTAAAAAAGCAACTGATATTAACCCAGATTTTGCCATAGCCTATTATAATTTGGGGTTAGCTTATCGATACCTTAACAAACCAAACAAAGCTAATGAGAACTTAAACAAAGCCATTGAGATCAATCATGGTATTCCTAGTATTTATTTTACCCGGGCTTTGGTTAGAAAAGAATTAGGAGATGTGGATGGTGCAATACAAGATTACAGTAAAGCCATTTCGGCTGATGAAAACTACAGTACTGCACTTTACAATAGGGCGTTTAGTCTAAAATTAATGGGTAATTATTTTGATGCATTAAACGATGCAAATAAACTAATTGAAATCAACTCCGAAAATCCTGAGAACTGGAATTTAAAAGGGAATATACAATTATTATATGGAGATTATTATGAAGCAATTGATAGCTATTCTAAAGCAATTAGCATTAACTTTGAATATGCTGAAGCATACTACAACAGAGGTTTAGCTTACCTTATGACATATAGACCCTCAGAAGGTTGTGATGACCTACAAAATTCTTTAGATTTGAACTATAAAAAATCATTAAATATATTAGAAAATTTTTGCGGTAATTAATAATGAAACAATACATTACATCAGATTTCAAATTAGGCATAATTTCAGGTGGTCAACTGGGTAAACTAATGATATTAGCTGCAAATAATTGGGATATACAAACCCACGTTTTAGACCCTTCATCAGGATGCCCTTCTGCAAATATTTGCACTAAATTTTCACAAGGAGATATTTTAGATTACGATCAAGTTGTAGAATTTGGGAAAGAAGTAGATATGATTGCATTAGAAATAGAAAATGTAAATCTTAAAGCTCTTGAAGATTTAAAAGCGATGGGCAAAAAAGTTTTTCCAGACCCATCAGTGTTAAAAATTATTCAAGATAAAGGCTTGCAAAAAGAGTTTTATGCTGATAATAATATTCCTACTTCTCCTTTTAAACTCTATGCTAATAAACAAGAAATTAAATCCGCTATAGAAAGTCAAAAAATAACAATCCCTTTTGTCCAAAAAACTAGAACCGCTGGTTATGATGGAAGGGGAGTTCAAATTATTCGAACAACATCAGACATAGAAGATCTTCTAGAGGGCCCTTCTGTTATTGAAGATTTAACAGATATAAAAAAAGAATTATCAGTAATTGTTACTCAAAACACAAATAATGAAGTAGTAACTTTTCCAACGGTAGAAATGGTTTTTAATAAAGATGCTAACCTTGTAGAGCAACTTATTTGTCCGGCAGATATATCGGTTGAGATTAAACTAGAAGCTGAAAGGCTAGCTATAGAAATTGTTAAAAATTTAGACCTCAAAGGTATTTTGGCAGTGGAAATGTTTTTAACACAAAATGATGAAGTTATTATAAATGAAGTTGCTCCTCGACCTCATAATAGTGGCCATCATACTATTGAAAGCACAATGACTTCTCAATATGAACAATATTTAAGAGCTATTTTAGGTTTTCCTTTAGGAGATACATCGATTTTGATCCCTTCTGTGATGATAAATTTATTAGGTGAACCTAATAATATTGGTAATGTTAAGTATGAAGGGGTTACTGAAAGTATGGCTATTAAAGGAGTAAAAATTCACACCTATGGGAAAAAAGAAACACGCCCTTT
Source organism: Vicingaceae bacterium (assembly GCA_029210015.1). Taxonomy (GTDB): domain Bacteria; phylum Bacteroidota; class Bacteroidia; order Flavobacteriales_E; family Vicingaceae. The sequence continues at coordinate 9,619 of JARGOE010000068.1, read as the reverse complement.
CCGCAAAATGGGCCATGTAACCATAATGGACAATGATATTAATGAAGCAATAAACAAAGCAAATAAAGTAAAACAACTATTAAAAGTAAAAGCATGGTAAATCCAATAGTAAGTATAATAATGGGTTCAGATTCTGATTTACCTGTTATGCAAGATGCAGCAACTATTTTAAAGAATTTTAATATCCCTTATGAGTTGACTATAATCTCAGCTCATAGAACACCTAAACGATTGGTAGAGTTTTCAGAGAATGCCCATAAACGAGGTGTGCAAGTTGTAATAGCTGGAGCTGGTGGAGCTGCTCATTTACCAGGAATGGTAGCAGCAATTTCTCCATTGCCAGTTGTAGGGGTACCAATTAAATCATCAAACTCTATCGATGGTTGGGATTCAGTATTATCAATTTTACAAATGCCAGGAGGGGTTCCTGTTGCTACAGTAGCATTGAATGGAGCAAAAAATGCAGGTATTTTAGCTGCACAGATAGTTTCGGTTGGTAATAAAGAAATACGACAACAAATCATTGACTATAAAAATGATCTAACAGCTCAAGTTGAAGAAAAGATAAAACGATTAGAAAATAAGTAACCGCAATATTAAACTATGATACTATTACATATTATATCAGACGAAGAGGAGCAAGCTCTTGAAATAGTAGATATTTTAATGGAACAAAATCTATTATTAGAAGCCGTTTTACTAGAAAAAGTGACTGTTAGAAAAAAAACTAAAGAAGGAAATCCAATAAGTATTTCTCAAACTTTAATAATGGGTAAAACTAAAGCACTATTATTTACTTCTATTGATGAATTATTAAAAGTTAGATATAAAGAAAAAATGCCAGTAATATATTCTACTCCTATTGTTCATATGGACTGGGAACAATCAAAAGAACTGGTAAATGAAGTTGCTAAAATTTAATGTTTTTTGAAAAACAAATATTCCACAATAGAAAGTTAGCTATAGCAACAAAACACCAAAAAGAAAAAGTAATAACCCCCTTATTTGAGCATCACTTTAACTCAAAGTGTATTGTCCCCAAAAGTATTGATACAGATGTTTTAGGGACATTTTCTGGAGAAATAGAACGCAAATACTCTCCTATTGAAACACTCCGGAAAAAATGCCAAATGGCATTAAAAGAGTCTAATTGTGATTTAGCAATTGCCAGTGAAGGCTCATTTGGTTCACATCCAGTAATCTTTTTTTCGAAAGCAAATGAAGAACTAGTGATGCTATATGACAAAATCAACAACATAGAAATTATTGGGAGAAAACTTACTACTGAAACTAATTACAATAGTAAAAATATTTCCACCATCTCAGAGTTACATTCTTTTAGTGATGATGTTTCTTTTCCTTCTCATGGCTTAATTATAAAGCCCTCACAAAACTCTAATGATAATATTGTAAAGGGAATTACCTCCAAAAAAGAATTACAATTAGAGTTTGAAAAAATGATGAGTGAGTATAAATCTGTGTTTGTTGAAACAGATATGAGAGCTTTATATAACCCCACAAGAATGAAAATCATTAAAGCTGCTACAGAAAATCTAATTAGCAATATCAATTCAACTTGTCCTGAATGTAATGCTCCAGGATTTATTGTTAGCAAAACCATATCTGGGTTGCCTTGTGAGATGTGTAACTACCCAACTAAAAGCCCTCTATTTATAGAGTATCTATGTGCTCATTGTAATTATACTAAACAAGAAAAGTGCCCGCATAAAAAGCAAGTTGAAAGTCCACAATATTGCGATAATTGCAATCCATAAAAATTTTAAAAATCATCGTACCAATTAAAATTGGTCTTTATAATTTCATCTTTATCAGTTTTTAAGTGTTCTAAAAATGCTTCAGCTACAGGCGATAAATTTTTTGACTTTAGCCAAACCAAATTCCAATTAGTTGTAATTGGCAATCCTCTAGTAGGTATAATCTCTAATTGGTTATTAAGTATTTCATTCTTAATCCCTATTAATGGCATAATGGAGTATCCTAACCCTGCTAAAACAGCTTGTTTTAAAGCTTCATTAGATGTTAACTCCATTTTTTTATACGTGGATATTTTTTTTCTTTTTATAAAACTTTCCATTGCAGCTCGTGTAGCTGATCCTTCCTCTCTATATATAAAAGGTTTTTTCTCTAGCATTTTTGATAATGATTTATGCTTTTTGCCCTCTTCTTTTGCGCTACCAACTAAATATAACCTATTCTCTAAAAGCTCAAGACTATTTGTATTTAACTGTTTGGGTATTACCGAAACTAACGCGAAATCTACCTCGTTTTTTTCCAAATGCTTAACAACCGTATTTTTATTGGTAACATCCATTATTAGATCAACTCCTTTATGATTATCCATAAATTCAGAAAGTAAATAAGGCATAACATACTTTCCTGTAGATGCAACTGAAATTTTTAATCGGCCTGCCAACTCTTTCTTAAAAGTTAATGTTCTATAATTAATGGCATCAACCTCATTTAATATTTTTTCTGCCGCAATAGCAATTTCTTTCCCAAAATCAGTCACATAAAGTTGCCTTCCTACAACTTCAGTTAAGGGTACTTCAAACTGATCTTGAAAATTTTTTAGTTGAATTGATACCGCTGGTTGAGTTAAAAACAACTCCTCCGAAGCCTTTGTAATGCTTTGATTTTGAGCAACCTTAAGAAAAACTTTAAGTTGGTGCAATGTATAATCCATAAGTTTTGTTTATGTTTTTCATTACAAATATAAATAATAATATATGAATTTTTAGTAGAATATTTGTGGTGTTGAAATCATAAATACGGAAACGATGATGAATAATGTAAATGACAAAATAAAAAAAGAGAGTCTACAAAATTCACCTGTTAAAATTTTTAACGCTAAAACACAAAAAGAAAAGCAGTCTCTTCTAATCCCAATTACAAATAGTGCAATTATTGTTTTTCTTCTATTGTGGGTTTTGTTAACTCAGCATTACCAAATTATTTTTAAAGAAGTTTTGTCTGCCTCTTTTATCATCGTTTCCATTTTATTACTAAAAACAGCAAGCAAGCATTAATATATTAACACTTATAAATATTTAATTATGATAAACGAAAACAAAAGACTGGCCCTTGATTTAATTGAAGACAAATTAAATCCAGCTGAAGCAAAAGAACTAGTTCATGCTTATTATGAAAAATCAATAAATCACTATAAGCTACAAAAATTAAAAACTTGGATTGCAAATCATAATGCAAATACATCTTATTATGATGAATTAATTAATAGCCTTTCAAAACAAAAAAAAGAGGCTATAGAGACCATTGAAACTGGTATATCTACAGGCCGTGATATTGAATTTAATGGAAAACTAAACTTTAGTTTAGTGGCTTAAAAAAGCTTCCCTTAAGAGTTTATTTGATGGATTTTAACTTATTAATTGACAACCTTACAAACCCAGCATTACTTTTTTTCTTTTTAGGATTGCTAGCTGTAAGAATTAAAAGTGACCTTGAGATACCTCAAAATTCATCAAAATTCATTTCTCTTTATTTATTATTCTCCATAGGTTTTAAGGGAGGTATAGAATTATCTCATAGCGCTTTTAATAGTGAAGTGCTATGGGCTGTTCTTTTTGGAATAGCTTTAGCATTGCTAATTCCTCTCTATACATTTTTTATCGTCAAGAAAAAGCTTGGTGTGCAAAATGCAGGCGCTATTGCTGCAGCCTATGGCTCTGTCAGTGCTGTAACTTTTGTAACAGCAGTCTCTTTTCTAGAACTTCAAAACATTTTTTTTGATGGCCACATGGTTGCTGTAATGGCTGTAATGGAAGCCCCCTCAATCATTGTTGGTGTTTTATTAATGGCCTATTTTAACAAAAAAAGCGATTGTAATATTAACCTTAGCGGAATCGTTAAACACTCTTTTACCAATGGAAGTGTTTTACTTATCATTGGAAGCTTAATCATTGGATTTATTGCAAGTGATGCTCAAGCAGAAGGGATAAAACCATTTACAACAGATATCTTTAAAGGTTTCTTGGCTGTATTTTTACTAGACATGGGAATAACTAGTGGCAAAAAAATTAAAGCTTTACTTAAAAATGGCTGGTTTACTTTTTTGTTTGCGATAATTGTCCCTCTAGTTAATGGATGTATTGCTGCATACTTAAGCACATTTATAACAGAGGAGATTGGCAATCAATTATTGTTTTCTATTCTTGCAGCAGGTGCATCATATATAGCTGTACCAGCGGCAATGAAATTAGCTGCCCCTAAAGCAAATCCTAGTTTATACATTCCAATGGCATTAGCAATAACATTCCCATTAAATATAACCATAGGTATGCCTATCTACCTTTCAATACTTAAGGCTTTATAAGTTATTCTAACTTTTGCCAAACTTTATCATGGCTCAATTTATAAGAACCTAGAAACTCTTTATCCCAATTAGCTGGAGGTATTATTGATAAAAAACTTCCTTTCTCACTTCCATCAGAATAAAGATGATAAACTTCACCAATTATTGGTTCAAAATTCATCTTAGTTTTATATAATAAATCATTCGTTTCAAACTCTTCAATCAACTCACTATATTGCTTTTTAATCCCCTCTACTTTATCCGAAAAAACATGATTGAACTTACTAATACTTGAATTTTGCCAATTAGAAACACTTCCTGTAGTGATTTTTGGGGCGCTAATATTACTCGAGTAAGGTAAACTATGACCATTATACTGTTGTGTTTCATCATTAAAAGCAATGTTGTCTGGCCTACTTTTCTGTCCAAAATTTGGCGTATCTTCTACTCTAGCGTAGGGTAAGTATTTTAGCTTTTTAGGGAAAGAATATTGATTAAGTCCAGTTACGCAAACAGAGTTGATTTTTTCTAAATCTAATTGGCCGTCATCATTAATACATTCATCTGACACATCTCCATAAATAATACTCCCCACTAATAAAATAGAATTGTATGATTTAAGATGAAGTTCTTCTTCTAATCTGCATGCAAATTTTAAATCGCACTCTGAGACAAAAGGAGCACTTATTCCATCAACAAACTCAGCTTTGAAATTACATTGATCAAATTCTGATTCCTCCTTATCCCAATTTGCAGAAGCAAAATGAGCTTGTTTAACAAATTTTGCTTGAACCTGGTTTATCGTAAACTCTTTAGTCAACCTTATATTTTCTAAAGTATGCCGAGGAACAGTATGAGGCCTTATCATAATTCCTATTAGTGCAGGATTAGAGCTGATATGAAAAACAGAGCTAAACAAACCGAGGTTTAAAATGCCTTCATTGCTTTGAGTCCCAATCAAATTAACCCCTTTATATCCCGTAATGGAATTGATCATTTTTAATCGAAACACCTTGTCCCAGTTTTCTATTTTTTGTTGTGTAAAAATCATAATGTTTAACAAATATACTAAAAAGCTAAACAAAAATAGTAATTTTGAATTATGGTTAATGAAATTGACATAGTTTGGTTAAGAAGAGACTTAAGGTTGAATGATAATAGTGCGTTATCTGAAGCTTTAAAAAGTAGAGGGCCTGTTCTTCTGTTGTTCATTTTTGACACCAACATTATAGAGGAGCTTAATAAGAATGATGCAAGGATTAGTTTCATTTACAATACACTTAAAGGTTTAAACAATAGGTTAATTGAGCATAATAGCTCATTAATGGTTTTAAAAGGAGATCCTTTAGAAGTGTTTAAAAAATTAAGTTTTGAATACACTATAAAATCTGTTTACTGGAATAAAGATTATGAATCTTATGCTACTTTAAGAGATAATGAAGTAACTAAGTATTTTAATGAAAACAATGTTGATACATATAGCTTTAAGGACCATGTTATTTTTGAAGAAAATGAAATTCTTAAAGATGATGGTAAGCCGTATACAATATTTACTCCCTATTCAAAAAAATGGAAAAAAGCACTTACTAAAACTATGATTTCAGAAGTGCCATGTAATATCTCTAAGGCAAATTTATTAACCCATACATTTGATTTTCCCACTATTGGTGAGTTAGGTTTCGAAGCTTCAACTATTCAAGTTCCTAATTATAGTTTAGATAACCTAGAAAACTATAATGAATGGAGAGATATACCATCTAAAAACGGAACAAGCAAATTAAGTGTTCATTTAAGGTTTGGAACTGTTAGTACAAGAAGAATGGTTAACAACGCTTTAAAAATTGGCGAGCAATTTTTAAATGAATTAATATGGAGAGAATTTTTTATCCAAATAATGTGGCATTTTCCTCATTCTTCATTAGAAAATTTTAAATCGAAATACAATAACATTAAGTGGAGAAATAATGAAGAAGAGTTTGAAAAATGGTGTTCAGGAAAAACAGGCTATCCAATAGTGGATGCTGGTATGCGAGAGTTAAACACAACTGGACTGATGCACAACAGAGTAAGAATGATTACTGCAAGCTTTTTATGTAAACACCTTTTAATAGACTGGAGATGGGGGGAGGCTTACTTTGCCGAAAAATTATTGGATTATGATTTAGCAATAAATGTAGGAAACTGGCAATGGGTTGCTGGAACTGGATGTGATTCAGCTCCATATTTTAGGGTTTTTAATCCTACTGCTCAAACAGAAAGGTTTGATTCGAAATTGGAATATATAAAAAAATGGGTGCCAGAATTTATGGAACTAGATTATTGCCTGCCTATGGTAGAACATAAATTCGCTAGAAATAGGGCGTTAGAAACTTATAAAAAAGGGTTAACAGAATAGATTGTTATTAAAATGAGAATATTACTTAATATTATTTATAGTTGGAGTTGCTTAATCCTTTTAATCACTTCCTCCCATTATTCATATAGTCAAGTGACAAGTAGTGTAAACGGATATGTTAAAGATGAAATGGGCTTACCTATTTTTACTGCAACTATATATATCGACCAATTAGCAAAAGGAGCTGTAACAGACGATCAAGGTAGGTTCATGATTAATGATGTCCCCCCTGGAAGCTATAGCTTTACAGCTAGTTTTCTCGGCTATAAATCGATTACAAAATATAATGTTGTTATTAAATCTGTTGGAAATCAACCGCTTAACTTTGTATTAGAAGAAAATTCAGATAGTTTAGATGAATTTACTGTTGTAGGTGAAAAGAATAAATTATCACGCCCAAAGGAAACTCCTATCTCATCATTAAAATTAACAGCAACAGAAATTGAAACTTATCCTGGAGGGAATAATGATGTAGTTAGAGTTGCTCAATCATTACCAGGTGTTTCCCCATCAATAGGAGGGTTTAGAAATGATTTGATTATTAGGGGTGGAGCACCTAATGAAACTGTATATTATTTAGATGGTGTTGAGGTGCCAAACATCAACCATTTTAGTACTCAGGGAAGTTCTGGTGGCCCTGTGGGCATGCTTAATGTTTCATTTATTGATAACGTAGAATTGTCTTCTTCAGCATTTAATTCTAAATATGATAATGTTCTTTCTGGAGTTATGCAGTTTGAGCAAAAGAGTGGAAACAAAAGAGATTTTTCTGGAAATTTTAGAGTAGGAGCAAGTGAAACTGCTTTAACTATAAATACTCCTTTATTAAAAGGGAAAAAAGAAGAGAGTAAAACAGGTGCTATAATTTCTGTTAGAAGAAGTTATTTGCAGTTCTTATTTCAAGCAATTGGGCTTCCTATCCGACCAGATTATTGGGATTATCAATATAAAATAGATCATAAAATAAATGACTACAACTATTTATATTTAATAGGTCTAGGTTCTATTGACGATTTTTATTTGGATGGGTCAGGAGAGTTAGATGATAACGCTAGAGCAGCCTTAGAGCAATCTCCTTACATTATTCAAAGAACAAATACTATTGGATTAACATGGAAAAATATTTTTAAAAGCGGAAAAGGATTTTTTGAAACAACATTGAGTAATAACTCATTAATCAATAACTTTTCTCGCTATGAAGATAATGTAAATCAAGAAAATTTGCTTTTCGAAAATGATTCTGAGGAAATGGAAACTCACTTTAGATCATCTCTTAATTACTATGTTGGCCCATGGAAATTAAATGGAGGAGTTTTAATAAAGAATGTAAACTATAAAAACACAACTACTTTTGTTCAGCTTGCAGAAAATTATGGTACAGATATTAATTTTTATAGATATGGCTTATTTTCAAATGCTTCTAGGTCGTTTTTTAATGATAAACTAGATTTATCAGTTGGTTTTAGAATAGATGATGACTCTTATACAACAGGAACAAAAGAAATCTCAAATATTTCACCCCGAATAGCTTTAGGCTATAAGCTAACTGAAAATTGGAAATTAAATGCAACAGCTGGCAGATATTTTAAAATTCCACCATATACCATACTTGGTTTCCAACAAAATAACGAATTTGTAAACACAAATGTAAAATATATTCAATCAGACCATTTAGGGGTTGGCATTGAGCGATTTTTAGGGCCAGCATCAAGTGTAAGTTTAGAAGGTTTTTATAAATTATATGATAACTATCCCGTTTCTATTAACGATGAGGTATCGTTAGCCAATAAAGGAGCAGATTTTGAAGTTTTAGGAAATGAAGAAATTGCAAGCATAGGAAAAGGTAGAGCGTATGGATTAGAGTTTTTTTACCAGCAAAAGCTAACAGATCGTTTTTATGGAGTATTTTCTTACACATACTTTTACAGCGAATTTTCAGGATTAAATTCTAACAACTATTTACCATCATTATGGGATAGTAGGCACTTAGCTTCTTTTACTGGAGGTTACCAATTTAAAAGAAACTGGGAGTTGAGTTTACGTTATCGTTTTGCAGGGCAAACGCCTTATGTTCCTGTTGATATAAATGCTACAACTGTTACTTATCCTCAAGTGGTGTTAGATTACTCTAGTCTAGGCAATGTTCGTTTAGGATCCTTTAACCAGTTAGATATTAGAGTTGATAAAAAATGGAATTTAAAGAAGCTTTCTGTTAACCTATATTTTGAAATTCAGAATGCACTAGCTCAAACATCTCCATCTCCAAGCAACTATATTCTTGAAAGAAATGAACAAGGAGGTATAGCCCAACCAAGAAACTTAATAGAAGTTGCTTCTGATAATAGCACGCCTATTCCTTCTTTTGGTTTAGTTATAGATTTTTAAACTAAATCAAAACCAATATCCTTACGGTAATTTTTCTTTTCAAATTGAACCTTTTCTGCATTAGCAAACGAATGCTTTAAAGCATCTTTAATATCTGCACCAAAAGAAGTTAAAGCCAATACTCTACCACCGCTTGTTACAATGTTATCTCCATCTTGTTCTGTGCCTGCATGAAATGGTATACTATTTTCAATAGCATCAAAACCTGTCATTACTTTACCTTTTTCATAAGCTTCAGGGTATCCTCCACTAACTAGCATTACCGTAGTTGCTGTTCTTTCGTCAACTTCAAAAGATTTTTCACCTAAAGTTTGATTTCCAACGCCTATAAATAAATCTAATAAATCAGACTTAATTCGTGGTATTACAACTTCCGTTTCAGGGTCACCCATTCTTACATTGTACTCAACTACACTTGGGTTGCCATTATCGTTCATCAATCCAATAAAAATAAACCCTTTATAATCTATTCCATCAGTTTTTAATCCTGCAATGGTTGGTTTAAC